>CAMPAT010000051.1 GCA_946633275.1 uncultured Clostridia bacterium | reverse complement strand
ATTCAACCCAGATTTTACCGAACACTATTATTATCGGCGATACGGAAATCGGCGATAACTGCGTTATCGGACCGAATACCTATATTGAGAACGGCAAAATCGGAAACGAGGTTATCCTCGATAACTGCAAAATTCTCGATTCAACCGTTGAGGACGGCGTTGACTGCGGCCCGTTCGTAAAGGTGAGAGCAAATTCCGTGCTTAAGAAGGGCGTTCATGTCGGCAATTTCGTTGAGATTAAAAATTCTGTTGTCGGCGAGGGCACAAAGTCGGCTCACCTTACTTATATCGGCGACAGCGACGTCGGAGCAGGCGTTAACTTCGGCTGCGGAACCGTTACCTGTAACTACGACGGTAAAAACAAGACGAGATGTAAAATCGGCGACGGCGCGTTCATCGGATGTAATACTAACCTTATTGCGCCCGTTGAGGTCGGCGACAAGGCTTATATCGCCGCAGGCTCGACGATTACTGACGATATCCCCGAGGAAGCGCTTTCTATCGCCCGTTCAAAGCAGGTTAATAAGGAAGGCTGGGTAAGAAAAAAGAAGCCATATAAGAATCAGTAAAGTGATATAGATTTATGAAGAGAAAAGTATGCATTATCCTTTCGGCAGTTATTGTAATCAGCGCTCTTGCGTCATGCGCGGCAAATCCCGGAAAGCAGGAGACTACGACGACTGAAACTACTACGACGACTACTACCGAAACGACAACTGTAACAACTACCGAAGACGAGAACACAACGTTCCCGGAGACGAAAACGCGTAAGATTTACAAGGGGCTTTCCAAGGACGCCGACGGCGATTATCCTTATAAGGTTGCAACTTATACAACGCACTATAATTCAGGCGACACGACGAGAACGACGAACCTCAAGAACGCTGTTAAGAAGGTTAATAATATCGTAGTTCCCGACGGCCAGGTGTTCTCGTTTAACCAGAATGTCGGAAAGCGCACCGTGACCGCAGGGTATAAGACTGCAAAAATCGTGCGCGACGCCGAATTTGTCGACGGGCTCGGCGGAGGTGTATGCCAGGTAAGCTCGACTATTTTTGAGACTGTTCTGCGCGCAAATGCGGAGATTGTTGTGCGCCATCCGCACACTCTCAAGGTGGGATATGTTCCGCTCGGCGGCGACGCTACAGTGCAATGGAACACTCAGGATTTTCAATGGAAAAATACTACGGGCACAGACCTTCGTATCAAGATGAAGTGCGAGGGCGGAAGCCTTACCTGTTCGCTGTACGCGAAGCGTAATATTGATGTCGGCGACGTTAAGATTAATATCTCAAAGAGCGGCGACTCTTACGTGCTCACGCGCACGGTAAACGGTAAGCAGAATTACCGTACCGTCAGCAAATATAAGGCGCAGAAAACGACCACTAAGAAGGCAAAAACAACGAAGAAAGCAGACAAAAAGAAAAAAACAACGAAGAAAAAGAAGAGATAGAAAAAGGACTTGCGTTTGCAAGTCCTTTTTGTGAGCATTATGATTGTTTTTTGCGGAGCTTTGCCGTAGCTTTGCAGCAGCAAGCCATCATCCTGCCGATTCCTGCCTCGGACGCCTCAAAATCGTACGCCATTTCAGCACTTACACCGATTGTGTCTGCGACCTCAGCGGAGTCGATATTAGCCCCGAAGAAGAGAAAATCCCAGTTGTATTTTTCGCTCTGATGGGTAATCATCTCCTTGACTTTACGCTGCGTGAATTCGCGGCTTGCGTTTTCGTAGCCGTCAGTCGTGATGATGAAAATTACCTTTTCAGGTCTTTCGCTCTCGGGAGTTTTCGACAGCCTGTGTCCGACGTCGAGAATAGTTTTGCCGACTGCGTCGTAGAGCGCCGTCATACCGCGCACATAGTATTTTTCATGGTCGAGATAGGCGTTTTCAATTTTTTCTCCGTTGAAGAGAAGCTCGTACTTGTCGTCGAACAGCACAGTCGTAATTTTCGTTTCTCCGTCTGCGTTTTTCTGCTCATCGAGATAAGCGTTGTAAGCTCCGATTGTGTCGCCCGTGAGATGTCCCATCGAGCCTGAACGGTCAAGTACGTAAATGATTTCACAAAGTCCTTTTTTCATAGTTTTCATCCTTTCAAATTAAGTTGATTTATTGTCCTTTGTCTGATACAATAATAACAGGATTACGAAAGGATTTGGTCTCCTTCGATGCGACATTTTAAACGACTTAAAAAGCGCTTTATCGACGACTTGTCAGAATATATTACGCGCCATAAAGAAGCGGCGCAGGAGGACTGCGCGCCTTTTCTTGAACGCGCTGTTGAGAGCTCGGCGAAGGTTGGCTCGGCGAAGAGCTTTGCTCGTGTTTCAGCGAGCGCTCCGCTTTGCGACACGGCTGCTATTACCCTTCCGGAAAAGCAGCCGACCTTCCAGCAAAACCTCTTCAGGCTTATTGACGAAAAGGGCGTGCGCGACAGCGCCGTTTACAAGCGCGCCGACATAGACCGCCGCCTTTTTTCAAAAATCCGTGCCGATGTTGATTATCACCCGTCGAAGAGCACGGCAGTTAAGCTCTGCCTTGCACTCGAGCTCGGGATTAAGGATGCGGAGCGACTGCTTGAAACAGCAGGTTATTGTCTCTCGCTGTCCGACACCGCCGACCTCGTGCTGCGCTACTGCATTGAGCATAAGACCTTCAGGCTGATTGAGGTAAACGAGGCGCTCGATTATTTCGGACAGGATGTTTTATAATGATTATCATTGACTAATAATTAAAATAATAGTATAATAACTCTAATTGATACGGAGGTATAAAATATTTATGAAGAATACTGAAAAATCGCTTGAGCAGATTGTGGCGCTCTGTAAGGGCAGAGGATTTGTTTATCCCGGCTCTGAAATTTACGGAGGACTTGCAAACACATGGGACTACGGTCCGCTCGGCGTTGAGCTTAAAACTAATATCAAATCTGCGTGGCGCAGAAAGTTTATTCAGGAGAACAAGTATAACGTAGGTCTTGACTCTGCTATTCTTATGAATCCTCAGACGTGGATTGCTTCGGGACATCTCGGCGGCTTCTCAGACCCGCTTATGGACTGCTGCGAATGTAAGACGCGCCACCGTGCCGACGACCTTATCGAAAACTTCGACGGTACAAACGTTGCAGGCTGGTCAAACGAGCAGATGAGCGACTATATCAAGGAGCATAATATCCCGTGCCCGAACTGCGGCAAGACTAATTTTACCGATATCCGTCAGTTTAATCTTATGTTTAAGACGTTCCAGGGTGTTACGGAGGATACGAAGGACGAGATTTATCTCCGCCCCGAAACTGCCCAGGGCATTTTCGTTAACTTTGCGAACATTCAGCGCACCACGAGAAAGAAGATTCCTTTCGGCGTTGCGCAAATCGGTAAGTCGTTCAGAAACGAAATTACTCCCGGTAAGTTCATCTTCCGCGTTCGTGAGTTTGAGCAGATGGAGCTTGAATTCTTCTGCGAGCCTGATACGGACCTTGAGTGGTTCGCTTACTGGAGAGGCTTCTGCCGCGACTGGCTTTACGCTCTCGGTATCAGCGAAGAAAATCTCAGACTCCGCGACCACGACCCAGAGGAGCTTTCCTTCTATTCAAAGGCAACTACCGATTTTGAGTATATGTTCCCGTTCGGCTGGGGCGAGCTCTGGGGTATCGCTGACAGAACTAATTACGACCTTACTCAGCATATCAACGTTTCCGGCAAGAATCTCGAATATTTTGACCAGGCGACCGGCAAAAAATATATTCCTTACGTTATCGAGCCGTCGCTCGGCGTTGAGCGTCTTTTCCTCGCAGTTCTTTGCGAAGCGTACGACGAGGAGGTTATCGACGCTGAGAAGAACGATACACGCGTAGTAATGCACTTCCACCCTGCGCTTGCGCCGTTTAAGGCAGCTGTGCTTCCGCTTTCGAAGAAGCTCGGCGAGCAGGCTGAGGAAGTATTTGCTTCGCTTTCAAAGAAATTTAACGTTGACTACGATGACGCAGGCTCAATCGGCAAGCGTTACCGCCGTCAGGACGAAATCGGCACTCCGTACTGTATCACATATGACTTTGAGTCTGTTGACGACGGCTGCGTAACAGTCCGCGACCGTGATACTATGGAGCAGGTAAGACTTCCGATTTCGGAACTTGAGAGCTTCATTGCTGAAAAGCTTGAATTTTAAGAGGTGATAATGATGAAAATTAACAGAGCTGTTGTTAAGCAACAGGCTAAGGACATTATTAAGGGAAATGTATTTAAACTGTTTTTGATTACGCTGATTATCGGCGTGCTTACGGGCGGCGGAATGACGTTTTCAAATACGAATATCGGCGGTCTTGACGATATTCTTGACAGAAATCCGTTTTCTCAGAATCAGGACGACAATGACAGCTATGATTTTGACGAGTTCACTACTGAGTTTTCCGACCCGTTCCAGGGCTTTGACGGAAACGGCAAGGTTTCTCCCGTCGTTGCAGGAGTAGGAGTTCTCGCAGGAGTCGGCGCGCTCGCTGCTTTCTGGGGTTTTATTATCAGCGCTGCGTCGCTTCTTCTCTCCCCGCTTAAGATTATGCTTGACGGTCTGTTCTGGCAGCTTATTAAGGGTAATAATATGGGGCTCGGCGATGGTCTCGGCTTCATATTCAAGAAGACGTTTGATAAGAATTATCTTCAGAAATTCCTCCTTGAATTAGTCCAGGGACTTTTACTCGGACTGCTTTATCTGCTGTTTATAATCCCGGGAATAATCTTCACTTATAAGTGGTATTTCACATCGTATATTCTTGCGGAGCACCCTGAGCTTTCCTTCGACCAGGCTATGAATATCTCGAAGAAGATGACTAATAACCATAAGGGCGAGCTGTTCGTGCTTGACCTCAGCTTTATCGGCTGGTTCCTGCTCTTAATCCCGACTATCGGACTCGCAGGAATTTACGTTACTCCTTATTACGAAACGACTAAGGCGCTCTATTATGAGAATTTCAAAATCAGAGCTTTCCAGGAGGGCGCAATCACTCAGTACGACTTTATGACTAATGAGCAGAAGATTGCAGCAGGTCAGGCTGCGCCTCAGATGAATACTTATGCTCCTGCACCTCAGGAGACATATTACGTTCCTGCTCAGGAGCCTGTACCGCAGAACAATTACTATGTTCCTGCTGAGCAGCCTGCTCCACAGCCCGTTGCAGAGCCTGTTGTCGAGGCTGCTCCTCAACCTGTTGTTGAGCCTGCAGTTGAGCCTGTTTCGGAAACTGTAGCAGAACCTGCAGTTGAGCCTGTTGCAGAGCCGCAGGAAGCTGCTCCGTCGCCGGAGTATTATACTCCTACTGCACCGGAGCAGGAAACTCCTCAGACTCCCGAAACAACAGAAGAATAATTAAGCTCAAAGGCGTTCATTTTATGAGCGCCTTTACTTTAAGGTGATAGTATGAAAAAAACAATTTCGCTATTTCTGTCGCTCGTTATGCTCGTCAGCTGTTTTTCGCTTGGAGCGATCGCATTTGCCGCTGTTAAGGGCAACGAGCCTGAGGTGAAAATGGGAGAGAGCTTCCTTATAGAAGCTCCGCATACCGACGGCGACAAGATAGGCGCTTCTTTAGAGAAGCTTGAGAGCGCAAATGTATTCTTCGCAAAATTCACTCCCGAGAAAACAGATTATTACGAATTCAAATTTGACGATAAATTTGACGGGAAGGGAAGCGACGCGCTCGTTTCGGGCGTTTATTCCTATGAAGATAATTCGCTCGTTAATTATACGCTCTGCCGTGAGATTACGGACGAGAACAGCTCATACGCAGATATGATGCTCATTCGCGACGATCCGACTGTTTCCGCGTGCCTTGAAGCAGGTAAGGCTTATTCGCTCGTTGTTGTTACGACTAAGGCGGACGGCTTTACCGCGTCCGTAAAGGTGCAAAAGCATAACCACTCAACTTATGCCGTTACGACTAAGGGCTACGTTGACAGCAAGAATTTTGCGAACAACAGAGAGGGCAGCATCTGCGAGTACTGCTACGGCGACAGATGTGATTATCAGAATGTTATTGAAACCTTCTTTAAAGTTAAGGACCTCTGGCTGTCGAAGACGAAATATACCTACAGCGGCAAGGAGAAGAAGCCGTACGCTTATGTCAGGGACGTAAACGGAAAATATCTTAAAAACGGCAGC
>CAMPAT010000050.1 GCA_946633275.1 uncultured Clostridia bacterium | reverse complement strand
AAATTTGTGCTCATTTCACCTAAGGAGCTTTCTGTTCCCGAATATATTAAGACTGACGTTCTTAAGCCGAGTGGATGTGAGTATGAGGAAGTCGAGCATATGGAAGACGTTATGAGCGAACTCGATATACTCTATATGACGCGTATTCAGCGCGAGCGCTTCTTCTCGGAAGAAGAGTATCTTAAGCATAAGGATGCGTTCATTCTTGATACAGATAAGCTCGTAAACGCAAAGGAAAGCCTTACTATTATGCATCCGCTTCCGCGTGTTAATGAGATTACTACCGCGGTTGATGACGATCCTCGCGCAAAATATTTTATTCAGGCGCTTAACGGAAAGTACATCAGAATGGCGCTGATAATAACTCTTTTGAAATGGGGTGGAATTCTGTGAATATTGACTCAATCGAAAACGGATATGTTATCGACCATATCCCTGCGGGAAAAGCAATGAGAGTTTATGAGATACTAAAACTTTCAAAGCTTTCTTGCCAGGTTGCGATTATTACGAACGCAAAGTCGCAGAAAAACGGCTCTAAGGATATTATCAAAATTAATGAGCTTATTGACCTTGACCTTGATGTTATCGCTTTTATTGCTCCTGACGCTACCGTTAACGTCATCAAGGACAGCAAGAGAGTTGAGAAGAAGACTCTTTCGCTCCCGAATACGCTTACAAACGTTATCAGATGTCCTAATCCGAGATGCATCTGTAATAATGAGAATATAGACCATATTTTCAAACTTACTGATATTAAGGGCACATATCGCTGCCTTTACTGTGAAACAAAATCAAAATAAAAATCTATAACAATAAATATTGCCGCTGTAGTTCCAGCGGCATTTTTGTTTGACAAAGAATATGTGTTATATTATAATTTTTACGGAGGGGACGCTATGGAATATATTCCTGAAAAAGAGAAAAGAAGCTATTTAATCGGTCTTTCAGGTCAGAATGTGCTGTATTCGCTTATAGGCGGCTCGTTCTTTACATACTTTCTAACTGATATTGCGCTGTTTCCTGCGCTTGTAGTATCGGTTATGTTGATAATTATGAAGGTGTGGGACGGTATTAACGACCCGATTGTAGGTTCCTTCGTTGACAAGCATACCTTCAAAAACGGCGAAAAACTGAGACCGTTTCTCAGATACACTCCGCTACCTGTTGGCGTGTTTACTGTTTTGATGTTCCTCGTTTTTTCAACAGAAGATAAACTGTTATGGCTCAGAGTCGCTTATTTCGTCATTATGTACATTTGTTGGGATTTGTGTTACACTTTCCAGGATGTTGCAGTATGGGGGATTACCGCTTCCGTTTCGCCGAATTCTGACGAGCGCGATAAGTTCGTTCAATGGGCGAGAACGGTAGGCTCAGCCGTATACAGCGTTTTCAGCATGGGAATTCCTATGGTGCTTGAAATGACTGTGATGAAATCGGGAATGTCATGGCGCCTTGCAACTGTTGTATTTGCGCTCATTTTCGGTCTTGGCGGCTCAATGCTGAGTATGCGTTGTTACGCAGCTCAGGAAAGAATTAAAGTTAATGTTAACGATAAACAGGAAAGCCTTGCCGAGAGCTTTTCGCTCTTGTTTAAGAATAAGATGATGCTTCTCGTAACTGCTGCTAATCTTTGCGGCGCGCTCGGTTTCGGTGCTAATCTTGTTACATATTTCTTCAAGTATGAAATTCCTGCAGACTTCCTCGGCAAGAATACACCTATCGGCGCATTAGGTCTTACGACCATTTATGCTATTGTCACAGGCGCCCCCGGCTTCATCGGAATGTTGTTTGCTGATAAAATGAAAAAGCGGCTTAAGGGCTACGTAAATGTTCTGATATTTATGCAGATTTGCAATATCGTTACGAGAACAATTGCATACTTTATAGGCTTTGAGGGTAAAAATCTTTGGATAGGTATGGCGCTTGTCGGTATCGGTTGCATTCCGAACGGCGCAAGCTCAATCGCGCAGACCTCTGTATTCTGCGACAGTATTGATTATATGGAATATAAAACAGGGAAGAGAACGGAGGGTATCACTTTCTCCATTCAGACCTCGTTTACTAAGATTTCAAGCGGCTTAACAATGGGGCTTGCGACTCTTACTCTTCATCTGTTAAAATACAAAGCCGTTGATGTTGAAAACGCAGTTTACGTCGGCACGCAGAGCGCGGCTTTTGATAAATGGATTTGGCCGCTCGTAATGCTGACTCCTGCTGTTGCAAGCGTGCTGTTTATCATTCCGCTTTTGTTTATTCATTACACACCTGAAGAACGTAAAAAGGTTGAAACTGAGCTTTCGAAGCGCAGAAAAGAAGGGTAGTCCTCGTGACTACCCTTTAAAAATTATTTTATTTGTTCTATAACATCTTGAGCTTTTCTGTAAATTTCATCAACATCAGCTTTCAGGAATTTGCCGTCACGGTAAAGAATTTTGCCGTTAATCATCGTCATTTTCACATTTTCCTTTGAGCCGGAATATACAATGTTCTTAAGTATGTTATTAATCGGCTGCATATTCGGACGATGAAGGTCAATAACGATTAAGTCGGCAAGCTTGCCTTCGTCTATAACGTCGCAATTAGCAAGCCCCATACAGTGAGCCGAACCGACTGTTGCAGCTTTAAGTATATCAACTGCAGGAGCAGACGCTGCGTCTTTGTCATTTAACTTCTGCGTAGCGGCGATTAAGAACATCTCGCGGAACATATCAAGCGCGTTGTTACTGCTTGGTCCGTCAGTTCCTACAGCGATGTTAACGCTTTTATCAAGCATTTTTGAAACAGGCGCAATACCTGAAGCAAGCTTGCAGTTTGAGCCGGCATTAATTACGGCGTAAACTCCGTTTTTCTTGTATATATCAAGGTCTCTGTCAGTTACCCATACGCTGTGATATCCTGCGCCGCCGTACTTCCATATTCCGAGAGAATCAAATAGCTCAGCAGGAGTTTTGCCGTATCTTTCAATACAGCCCTTAACCTCGCCCTCGGTTTCGCTTGCGTGAACATATACGGGAGCTTTGTATTTTTCCGCAAGTTCTGCAATTTTGCGCATTATTTCTTCAGAAGTGGTATATTCTGCGTGAAAACCGAGTTTGTAGCTAACAAGTTCATCGTAGTTGTTATATCTGTTATAGTACTCTTCAAGCTCGGCTAAACTTTCCTTGAAGTTGTTAATAGCGCAGCACATTACTGTTCTGAAACCGAAATCAACGCTCGCTTTAGCCATATCCTCGGGGAAGTAATACATATCAAAGCAGGCTGTTATTCCGCTTGTGAGATATTCGAGGAATGCAAGTTTTGAGAGGTTGTAAATGTCTTCTCCCGTGAGTTTTGCTTCCATAGGGAATATCATCTCGTTTAACCACTTATCAAGCGGCAAATCATCAGCATATGAGCGCGCAAACGTCATTGCCGAGTGAGTGTGAGCGTTCTTGAATGACGGCATAAGAAGATTGCCTTCAAGGTCATAAATTTCATCTGCGTCAAGTTCTCCGCCGACGCTTACAATTTTATTTTTGTCAACATAAACGTCCTCTTTTACAATGTTAAAATCTTTATCAAGTACTAATCCGTTAGTAAATTTAATCATTTAATATTTTCTCCAAATTCTCTTTATAAGGTTGTTTAACTATTCCTTTATCAGTAATTATAGCAGTAATGAGCTTGCTTGGCGTTATGTCGAAAGCAGGGTTATAGCATTTAGTTTCGGGAAGTGCCATAGGCTTTTCATACCACATATTTTTAATTTCGTCGCTGTCACGCTCTTCGATAATAATATCTTCGCCGCTTTTACAGTTAAAGTCGACTGTCGAATATGGTGCGAGAACGTAAAAAGGTATTCCGTAATACTTCGCAAGAATTGCTGCGCCGCTTGTTCCGATTTTGTTAGCTGTATCGCCGTTAGCGGCAATTCTGTCAGCTCCGACGAGAACTGCGTTAATCTTACCCTGACTCATTACTATACTTGCCATATTGTCGCAAATCAGAGTTACGTCAATTCCTGCTTTTTCAAGCTCATATGAGGTAAGTCTCGCTCCCTGGAGAAGCGGTCTTGTCTCGTCGGTAAAAACCTTGAAGTTATATCCCTTTTCTTTCCCGAGAAGCAGAGGACCGAGACCTGTTCCGTACTTTGATGTAGCGAGCGCTCCTGCGTTGCAATGAGTCAGTATTCCGTCTCCATCCTTAAGCAGAGATAATCCGTACTCGCTGATTTTTCTGCACATTTCCTTGTCTTCATTATGTATAGCTATTGCTTCTTCAATTAATGTTTTTCCGAGTTTGTGCGCGTCAAGCATTCTTGAAGTAGCCCAGGAGAGATTAACAGCAGTCGGCCTTGCGGAATCCAGATATTCTTTAAGTTTGAACTTATCTTCGTCAATAAGCGCCATTGCGTAAGCTGCAAAAATGCCGATAGCCGGCGCTCCGCGGACTCTGAGTTTTTTTATCGCTTCAAAGTATTCTTCTTTAGTTTTAGGAGTTATGTACACTTCTTCGTTCGGCAAAAGCGACTGGTCAAGAAGATATAAAACTCCGTCTTTGTACTTAATGTTATCCATACTATATGTTCCTTATTACGCCGCTCAGCAACGCTTCAAATTGTTTTGATGAAGCATTCGCTGTGTTGCTTACTTCTTCCTCAGTAAGAGGCATATCAGTTATTCCGCAGGCAAGGTTAGCTATAAGGCTTACTCCGCACACTTTAAAGCCGCAATGTACAGCAGCTATTGCCTCGATGGCTGTGCTCATCCCGACAGCGTCAGTTCCGATTGATGAAAGCATTTTAATCTCTGCCGGAGTTTCAAACTGCGGACCTGTTAACTGTGCGTACACGCCTTGTTTAACAGGAATAGACAGTTCTTTTGCAGTCTTAATAATTATCGATTTAAGCTCCTTATCATAAGCATTACTCATGTCGGGAAAACGAACGCCGAGCTGATTATCATTCTGCCCGATAAGAGGCGAGGGGACAAACGATGAGATATGGTCGCTGATTACCATAAAATCGCCGACTTTAAAGTTTTTGTTTATTCCGCCTGAAGCATTAGTCAGAATAAGCTTTTCTGCGCCGAGTGCGCGCATAATTCTTATAGGCATTACTGCTTCCTGCGGAGAATATCCTTCGTAGAGGTGAACTCGCCCCTGCATAACAGCAATTCTTTTATTTCCGATATTTCCGAATACAAATTTGCCTTCATGATTCGGAGCGGTTGAAACAGGCATTCCCTCGATATCTGAGTATTTAATCTCGCAAACCTTATCAACCTGCTTCGCAAATTCGCCGAGTCCCGAGCCGAGCACAACTGCAATTTCAGGCTCAAAATCAGTTATCCTGCGAATTATATCAATCTGCTTACTTATCATTTCATCACCTCGAATATCATTATTATAATTAAATCGCGCTTATAAATCAATTAAATTTTGATAATCTATTGCATTATTTTTTTTTATCTGTTATTATTAATAAGTGATAATTTCTTTTTACGGAGGATATACGATGAAAAAGGTAATATCAGTTTTACTTGCAGCAGCGCTTGTTCTTACAGCTGTTTTTGCGCTTTCAGGCTGCGGTAAAAAGAATACGGCAAACTATGATTTAGTTCTTATTACCGACGGTAACGCGGTTAATGATAAGGCTTATAACCAGAGCGCGTGGAACGGCGTTAAGGAATACGGCGATTCTCACAATATGAGTTATCGTTATTATCAGCCTATGCGTGATGAACAGGACAACCTTCCTGTTGAAACGATTAAGAATTATATCGACCTTGCAGCTAAAGGCGGCGCAAAGTATATTGTAATGCCGGGCGAGGATTTTGCTGTAGCTGCTTATGAGATTGCTCCTACATACAGCGATATTAACTTTATTCTCATTGACGCATTTCCGCATTCAAAGAGTGATTCTGTTCTCAGACTTCAGCAGAATGTAATGTGCGTAACATTTAACACGCTCCAGGCAGGCTTCCTGGCAGGATACTCCTCCGTAGTTGACGGATTCACGAAGCTTGGTTATATCGGCAGCGTTAACTCTGCTACATCCGGTAATTATGGTGCAGGCTTTGTTCAGGGCGCTTCTTTTGCTGCAGATGAGCTGCAGAAGCCTGTTGTTCTCGACTATGCTGATTATGACAGCCCTAATCTTGACTACGACTATTCTATGACTATTAAACCTGTTTATCAGAAGGTCGAGGACGCCGCCAAAG
>CAMPAT010000049.1 GCA_946633275.1 uncultured Clostridia bacterium | reverse complement strand
ATCGGAAGGGCAAGCATTTTGCCGACGAAATCCTTATATCTTTCATCATTAGGATTTACAGCTACTGCTGTATCGCCGAGCATTGTTTCAGGACGGGTAGTTGCGAGTTCAAGATATCCGCTGCCGTCAACAAAAGGATATTTGAGGTGCCAGAAATGGCCTGCCTGGTCCTCATATTCAACTTCTGCGTCAGAAATAGAGGTGAGGCAATGCGGGCACCAGTTAACTATTCTTTCACCGCGGTAAATGAGACCTTTTTCGTAAAGATTATTGAACACTTCTACTACAGCTTTATTACAGCCTTCATCGAGAGTAAATCGTTCCCTGTCCCAGTCACATGACGAGCCCATTTTTTTGAGCTGTTCAATAATTCTACCGCCGTACTGCTTCTTCCAGTCCCAAGCACGCTCAAGGAATTTATCTCTGCCTAAATCTTCTTTGGTAATACCTTCCTTGCGCATTGCTTCAACTATCTTCGCTTCAGTAGCGATTGAAGCGTGGTCAGTTCCGGGAAGCCAGAGGGTGTCATATCCGTTCATTCTGTGATATCTGATGAGAATGTCCTGAAGCGTGTTGTCAAGAGCATGTCCCATATGAAGCTGTCCGGTAATGTTCGGCGGAGGAATTACAATTGTATAAGGCTCCTTCTTGCTGTCTACATCAGCGTGGAAGTATCCGCCGTTAACCCAAAATTTGTATGTCCTGTCTTCAAACGAAGAGGGATTATACTGTTTTTCAAGCTCTTTTGACATATTTACATCTCCTTAAAAATAAAAACCGCCTCAAAATGAGGCGGAATAATCCGTGGTACCACTCAAATTGCACTTTCGTGCCACTCAAAGCCTTTAACGCAGGCGTACGAGACAAACTACTCTGTTTTCATCTGTCCGGCTCATAAGCTACCTTCAAACTGCAGTTCTGACGGCTTGCACCAAACGCCGACTCTCTGAAAGAACAAACAGTAATACTCCTCTTAATCACAGCCGTTATTTGTTAATTTTTACATATAATAACAAATTAACTAAAAGAAGTCAAGTATCAATCATTATATGTAATTTTCTTTACTTTAAACATTGCTCTGAGTAGCGGAGCAATAATTTTTGGACTTTTAATCAAAACAACCTTCAATCTTCTTACCCCCTGACCTCGCACAGATTATGCCGAGAACAATGACGGTAACCGCAAGAATCCGAGTCGTCCAGACTGTCGGGAGACAAAGCGCAATCGCGCAGCCTGCTCCGAACGCAACAAAAACTAAATTCTTGTTAACTGAATTATTCTTCATAGTATCACTCTCCTCAGCGTTAATACATACTATGAAAAATCTTTTTAATCGTTACTCTCGATTAATAAAAGCGTACCTTGTCTGCATTTTACAGTTGCATATTCGTTTTCTACGAAGTTGCTCTGAGCAAACTGGTCGCCGAGATTGATATCGATTGTCTCTTTATTGTAAAAATCAGGCGTATAGTGAGCTCCGATGATGGATACTCCTTTGCAGTCGCTTAGATATGCAAAAAGTGAAAACCATTTGTATTCTTTATTTATCCTTTTTTCGCCTGCTATTAGAGAAATTCTGTTTTGCTTATTTATTATACAACAAGACACGGAATTTTTGAAACAGTAATCAAGACAAAGTATATTTGAATAAGTATGGTCTACCCTGCTCCCTATTGCGCCGTAAACAGTAATATCATTGTACCCACGCTCAACAGCAAGCATGACTGCAGCAAAAGTGTCAGTATGTTCCTTTTCAACAGGAAGTTTGACAATTTCAAAATCACCTTCGGGCATTAGTGACGAGTCGAAATCACCTATTACTAAATCAGGATTAATATTTAATGCTTTAAGCTTATTATATCCGCTGTCAGCCGCAATGATAAAGCTGTTCAAATCAATGTTTTCAGAAATATATCCAAAATCAGACTCGGGAGCGCCAGATACAATTGCGCACTTTCTTACTTCTTTTGCCATTCTTTAATGTCCTTAACTTCGTTATACATCGCTACATAGCTTTCGTGGCGAGAAGTTGAAATATCGCCGCTTTTAACAGCTTCACACACAGCGCAGCCTTTATCGTTAATATGAGAACAATTTGTATTGAACTTGCAGTTTGTGAGATATGGCTCAAATTCTCTGAAACAATGCGGCAATTCCTCTTTATATATCTTTTCACATCTCTCGATGTCAAGCGAAGAAAAGCCCGGCGTATCGGCAATATAACCGCCCTCCGCCTTGAACAATTCACAATGCCTCGTAGTATGTCTTCCGCGACCGAGTTTCTTGCTGATTTCGGCAGTCTGCAGCTCGAGTTCAGGGAAGATATTGTTAAGAAGCGATGACTTACCTACACCCGTATTACCGCAAAATGCTGAAATCTTGCCGTCGAGAAGCACTTTAATTTTATCAGCGCCCTTACCGACTGTGTTATCGCAAACAATAACTTTAAATCCTGCTGACTCATAAATATCTACGAAATCTTTATATGAGTCGTCAAGGTCTGTCTTAGTAAAAACTATTACAGGCTCGATGTTTTTATATTCAGAAACAGCAATCATTTTATCGATAATCAGCGTATTCAGCTTCGGCTCAACAACAGATGAAACGATAAACAGCGTGTCAAGATTAGCAAGCGGAGGTCTGATAAGTTCATTCGTACGCTCAAAAATCTTCTCAATTCTGTTTTCTGCGCAGTTATCCTCGTTTATTGATATTTCGACTAAATCGCCGACAAGCGGAGATATTTTCTGCTTTCTGAAATATCCGCGCGCTTTGCACTCATAAATGACATCATCGGCGTCTACGTAGTAGAAGCCGCCGATGCCTTTAACAATTCTTCCTATTGTCATAGATACCTCAAATTATGAAGCTGTTGTTGTAGAAGTTGTATCAGGAGTTTTGGTAGGAGCTGTAGTTTCCTTATTATATCCAAATCCTGAGAAGTCAATAGTAAATTTCTGATTATTCTTTCCGTTAGTAGATTTTGTATCAGTTGCGCCGAGTTTTTTAAGAGTGACTTTGATGTTCTGCGTCTTATCGCTCTCGCTCGTAATACTGATAATTTCCTTCTTGCCGTTAAGAGTAACAGTCTGATTAAGGAACGTTTCGTTATCAACCTTTACGGTAAGTGTATCCGTTGCGTATTCGCCGTTCTTTTCTACACATTTAGGAAGCTTTACCGTAACGGAAATCTTGAGCTGCTTTTCAGTTGTTGAAGTCGTAACTCCCGAGGAGATAATAACTTTAATTGAGTCGTTTTCAGAAGCTTTCTGACCGGCAGCCGGCTGCTGAGAAATAGCTGTGCCCTTTGCAATAGGGCTGTCCTGAGTAACGAAAGATACGTTAGTAAAGCCGTATTTTTCGAGGAAAGCTCTTGCTCCGCTCTGCGAAAGTCCGTAAACATCAGGAACTACAAGCGTTTTAATTACAGTTGTTGAAGGACCGCTTGAAATATAAATTGTTACTTCAGTATCCTCGCCTGCTACAGTTCCTGCCTTCGGGTTGGTATAAACAACCTTGCCTTCTTCGACAGTTTCGCTCGAGACAGTAAGCACCTTATAATTAGTAAGTTTACTTTGCTCTAACTTCTCTTTTGCCTGTGATTCAGTATATCCGTAAACATTCGGAACCGAGATGTCATCAGCAGAAACAGCAACAGTAAGCGTTACTGTCGAGCCTTTCTGTACCTTTGTACCTGCGTCAGGTTTCTGAGCAAGTACAATACCGGGCTGCTGAGAATCGCTCTTTTCAGTTTCCTGAACGAACTCGTAATCGTATGAGTTACTTGAAATTATTTCGTCATATGAAGCACCGACAAAATTTTCAAGCTTAACAGTTGTTTTATTAACGTTATTAGTAACGAACATTACAAGAAGCACTATAGCGGCAGCAAGAATGATAAGTCCTATTACAACCGCGGTAGCAATTTTCTTCTTTCTGTCCGGGTCTACGAACTCCTCGTCATCATCAATAGGCTCAGGTTGAATGTAATTGTTGACCTGAGCTTTTTCAACTACTCTTGTCGGATTAGCGTCAACCTTAGAAACGTAATTGAAGGTAACGTTAGGATTCTTTATAATCTCTTCAATATCAAGAAGCATTTCCGTAGCTGTCTGATATCTGTCAAGCGGATTTTTCTGCATTGCATGTACGCAAATCTGTTCAAGACCGACAGGAATATCCTCGTTGATGTCAGTAAGTTTCTTTGCGTCAGCCTGAAGCTGCATAAGCGCAACGGATACTGCGCTGTCCGCTTCGAAAGGAACTGTTCCTGCAAGCATTTCATAAAGAACTACACCGAGCGAATAAATATCTGCTTTCTCGTCGGTAAATTCGCCTTTTGCCTGCTCAGGAGCAATATAATGTACAGAACCGATTGCCTGCTCGGTAAGAGTTTTAGTCTCACTCCTTGAAAAGCGAGCGATACCGAAGTCAGTAACCTTAATATCACCGTTTGACAGAAGAATAATATTCTGTGGTTTAATATCACGATGTACGATTCCCTTATCATGCGCGTGCTGTACTGCCTTAAGAATCTGAGTCATAAAGTAAAGCGCGTCGTTCCAGGTAATTGCGCCCTGCTTGTTTATATACTCCTTAAGTGTTATACCGTCAATGTATTCCATTACGATATACTGAAGCTTTTCTCCGAAGTTAACATCGTAAACCTTAACAATATTAGGATGTGAAAGAAGCGCAATAGCCTTTGACTCGTTCTTAAATCGTCTCTTGAATTCCTCGTTGCTGACAAATTCATCCTTAAGGATTTTTACTGCAACAATTCTGTCATCAACATTGTCATAAGCTTTATACACAACCGACATTCCGCCAACGCCGATTATTTCCTGCACTTCATATCTTCCGTCTAATCTTTTTCCAACGTAATTATCCATATATAAGTACTCTCCAATAATTAGTTTGCTATAGCTACAACGGTGATATTGTCGCCGCCGCCGTTGTTATTTGCACGTTTTACGAGCCTGTCAGCGAATGCATAATACTGACCGTCTTTGATTTCTTCAATAAGTTCATCTTTTGAAACAAACTTTGAAAGTCCGTCAGTACAAAGGATGAGTGTTTCATTCTCTTTAAGCTCAGCTTCTGCAAAGTCTATCTCAATCGCTTTATCAATTCCGACAGCGCGGGTAATGAGATTTCTGTTAGGATGAGTTTCAGCCTCATCTTCGGTAATCTTACCTCTGCTGATTAAATCCTGAACAACAGAATGGTCGGTTGTGATTTGAGTAATATTATCTTTTGTTGCTATATAAGCGCGGCTGTCACCTGCGTGAGCTATAAATACGTTATTTCCGCGTACTATAGCGCAAACTACCGTAGTTCCCATTCCGTGGAGCTCGCTGTGAGAATCAGCCATATCATAAACCTCCAGATTAGCAGCCGTAATAGCTGAATCAAGCAGGTTTTTGATTGATGAATCACGCATTTTAGCGTTATAACAGGAGGTAATCTTGTCGCTGATAACCTTTACTGCGAGAGCAGAAGCAATATCGCCGCCGGAATAACCGCCCATACCGTCGCAAACTACAGCCCAGACAACCTCGTCCGGGAGCTCACCGACAGCGTATGCGTCCTGATTGTTTTCTCTGATTCGTCCTTTATCTGTTTTTGCAACTATTTTCAAATCAGTCACCACTTTTCTTTTTCCTGCGAAGCTGTCCGCAGGAAGCGTTTATATCTTTGCCTAAAGTCCGTCTTATTGTAGCATTAATTCCCTGCTTTTTCAAGACATCTTTAAAATTATTAACTGCTTTATCCGAAGAACGCACATTACCCCGTTCTTCGACATCATTAACAGGTATCAGATTAACGTGACATATGAATCCTTTAAGCTTTGAAGCAAGCTCTTTTGCGCATTCCGTGCTGTCGTTTACGCCGTTAATAAGCGTGTATTCAAAAGATACTCTGCGGGAAGTGCGCTGAGCATATTCTTTACACGCTTTTATTACTTCATCCACACCCCATTTGTCGTTAACCGGCATTGTGCGTGAACGTATTTCATCATTCGGAGCATGGAGTGAAAGAGTAAGCGTTATCGGCATTTCTTCCTTCATCAAATCGTAAATTTTCGGAACGATTCCGCAAGTTGATATAGTAATATCTCTGAGAGAAATGTTAAGTCCTCTGTCGTCATTAACAGTCTTAAGAAATCTGATGACATTATCGAAATTGTCAAGAGGTTCACCAATACCCATCATCACTATATGAGAAATGCGTACGCCTAAGTCGCTCTGCGCAGTATGAAGCTGGCTTTCCATCTCGCCCGGCAAAAGATTGCGTATAAATCCGGCAAGCGTAGAAGCGCAAAATTTACATCC
>CAMPAT010000048.1 GCA_946633275.1 uncultured Clostridia bacterium | reverse complement strand
AAGTGTGAAACGGTAAATTATAGTAATGCGGAGGTGATAATAATATGACATCAAAAGAATTACTTTACGTTGAGGATGCGCTTGGACACGAGCAATACTTCCAGACAAAGTGCAGCGAGGTGGCACAGACGCTCACAGACAGCGAGCTCAAAAACACAGTATGTGAAATGCAGAGCAAGCACAGAGAAATTTTCAATAGTTTTATGAACGTACTTGACTAATAATAAGGAGAAAAAATGGACGACAAAAATTTAATGCAGGATATCCTGCTTCTCGAAAAAGGCGCGTGCGACCTCTATATGCACGGAACAATCGAAAGCCCCAGCACCGAGATTAATCACGCATTCAAAACAGCGCTCAACAACTCGCTGATGATGCAGGACGAAATCTACCAGAAGATGACGGCAAAAGGCTGGTATCAGACAGAGCAGGCAGAACAAAATAAAATTGACACACTCAGACAGAAGTTTGAAAATTCTTCCGCTCAGGGTTAAACGAAAATGCAGGCACCAAAACGGTGCCTGCTCTTACTTTGTCTTTACTGTTTTTGCTTTACTCCATTTTGAATAATACTTCTTGCCGTCAACTGTTTTGTATGTGCGAACGCGCACATAATATTTCTTATGACGTGACAGCTTCTTAACCTGCTTTGAAAGTTTTTTGTTGCCCTTGACAGTAATTTTCTTTGCCTTCTTAAACGATTTATAGCGGCTGTACTGGAGCTGATAGCCCGATGTTTTAACAGGCTGCTTTTTCCATTTTGCCTTAAAGCCGCCCCTTATGGCGCTGAGCTTTTTCAGCTCTGTTCCCTGAGGATTAATCTTGAAGGTCAGAGTCTGCCACAAGCCCTGCGTACGTATTTCTGCCTTAGCTTTGCCGACGTTAATATTATTCTCGTACTTCACCTTAAGGTTAATATCATCTATACCCCACTCCTCGGGAGAAAAGGCTTTTTGACGCATATCGAAGAACTGAACCTTAGGCTTCTTCTCTTTGCCGTCATAGGTGTATGACTTCCTTGCAAGGTCGATGTAATATCGGCTGTAATAAATTCTTCTCGTATCAAAGCCGCAACCCTGAATTTTGCAAATCCACACAGGCTCTTCGCTGTCAATTCCGTAATCAATGAGATAATCTGCGTCAGGATACTGTTTTGTAACGTCAATCATACTGTGTTTATGCTTTTTTAGCGTTATATTAAGCTTCACAGTACGCTTAAAGTCCGCAAAATATCTTACGAGATAATAATATGTTTTGCCTTTCTTAAGATTTCCGACCAAATCAATATTAAAGCTGTCCTCGCCGATAGCATACGCATACGAGACGACCTCATCCTTTTCGTCAACAATAAGCGCCTGGTAGCCTCCCTGGCCGTAAAAATCCTCACCCTTAACCGCAAATTCATACAAGCCGTCAGCAGTAGGCTTAAACTTAGCGTAATAAGCTTGCTTCCAGGAGGACGAATTATAATATTCTTTCTTCCAGCCCGAAGCCGTAGTACTCGGTGTCTTTTTAATTTTAAGAGTTATTGTAAACTTATCGCCGACCTTATGAACAGGGACATTTTTAATAGTTGCCGCCTGCGCGCTGAAAGAAAAGGCAAAAAGCGAAGACACCAGCATTACTGCCGAGAGTAATAACGAAATAATTTTTTTCATCTCATCACCTTCTGAAAAATTCAATTAATCTGTCTTTATAGTCAGGCGCCTCGTCATAGACCGCATGTCCGTAAGGTTCGCCGTACATATATATTTCACAGCCGAGGACATTGGCAATTTCGCGCGAAGCTGCGCCCGTAAGGACAGCGTCGTTCTCAGCGCCGAGAACAAGAACGGGACATCTGATATCGCCGAGCATATGCACAATATCAAAACCGCTGCTCGCTTTTGTACAAAGCGCAAATTTACTGAGTTCCTCCTCCGTGCAGTCGCTCATAAGCTGAGAGAGCATAGAGCCGTATTTATCGGCAAACGGTTTTGAATAAACCTTGCCAACAAAGTCGCTGCACAAATCGAGCGTCCTGCGCTCCATCGCAAGCTTTCTCCAATTATCAATTACGCTCGACGTTTCCGAATGAATACGGGCTGCCGTTGAGCCGAGCGCCAGGCGCGACACGAGGAAAGGATAATTAATCGCAAGAAGCATAGCAATCATTCCGCCCTGCGATGTACCGAAAACATCAGCATTTTTAAGTCCGAGAGCCATCATAGCTTCCGCAGTATCACGGGCAAAATCATATACGCTCACGCCTTCTTCAATCTCTTCTCTCCTGTCGAAAAGATAAACGGTATAATCGTTTTTAAACGCGCTGTATGCGCTTTCAACGGCGTTTGCAGACAGGAGAACGCTCTTAATGCTGAGTCCCGGAATAATCACAAACGGCTTGCTGCCGCTGCCGAATTTCATATAGTTTACCGTAGCTTCTGAAGTTTTTACGCTGTTAATCTCCATATCAAAACCTCTTCTGTAATTTTATTTTACCACTTATTAAGACTAAAGTAAAGAAAAATACCCCTAATATGGGAGACCTTCCATAAAGAAGGTCTCCCAATTAAATTAATCCTTGCGGATTAATGACAGGTTGAACTCTCTTTCAATCGGTTTTCTTTTTTTGGAATTTATCATTACAAATCCTATGCTTGCTGTAGTATGTGACATACTGTTGCATCATCTATTATTCTTTGATATAATAAAATTCTAAATAAAACTCATAGGAAAACTTTAAGGAGTATATATGAATGACTTTGTTATGTTAGATGACCTTTTAGCAGAATTAGAAAAGTGTCATACACAAAAAGATTTAGATAAATTTATTAAAAAGCATAGAGATGTGCAAATGATTGGCGATTTAATTATCAATGTTGCAGAAGAAAAAATTAAAGCGCGTGATTATGATACAGGAATACTCTATATTCTTTCAGTTTACGAATCTGAATACCTTGATGCTTATGACGATGTTACAATATATCTTCGTCTTGCTGAGTATTATATTGAAAAAGGCGACATGGAAAAGGGAAAGGATTATTTGAAACACCTATGCAATGAAACTGTTGACAATTATGAGGAAGCTTTGGAATTCCGAAACCTTAAACCCGTTTGGGAAAAGTATAAACATTTAGTGCAGGGGTGTGTAAATCCGCCCATTTCAATTGATAATGAGGCTGTCGAAGAAATACCGACATCCAAAAAACTTTTGGAAGAATTGCTTGAGGAAGTTTGTTCCGGTGGATTTGATGCGTATTTGTCTTATCACAGCAAGTATTTTTACGAAACACTTAGAGCGGCTGAGAAGTTAAAAAAGAAGCACACTGTAAAAGTGCTTAATAGAGTTGCTAAAAAATTCCCTGACAGAAAAGTACCTGTCAACTCTGAAATAACAGAAGACATTATTATGGATAATGAACTTGATTTTGAAAAAGAGGACGATTATTTCTACAAAAAAGTTGAAAAAGAATTAGCAGATTTATAAATAGAAGGTTGACTGAAAAACCAGTCAACCTTCTTTATTGTGGACGCCATATGAGGGGTAAAACTTAAATATTTATTATTCCGAAGCCCTGAAGAACGCTCGACACGAGAATTGCAAAAATAAATATAGGGGCAACCCACTTTACCATCGCAACATAAAAATTCTTCATCTTGAACTCGCCGTTAAGCTCAACCTCGCTTATGATTGCGTCAGGCTTGATTACGAAGCCGACAACAATGCAGGTAAGCATACCGACAAGAGGAAGAAGAACGCTGTTTGAAACAAAGTCAAGGAAATCAAGGATTGAGAAACCGAAGATTGTAAATCCGCTCCAAACACCGAAGCCGAGAGAGCAAGCTATACCTACAGCAATACCGAATATTGCTACTAAGGCAGTTGCTGTGCCGCGTCTCATCTTAAATTCATCAATAAGTCCGGAAACGATAGCTTCCATAATAGAAACTGAGCTTGTAATAGCGGCAAACAGCACAAGAACAAAGAAAAGCGCGCCGATTACGCCGCCTGCAGGCATAGAATTAAACACCTTAGGAAGCGTTACAAACATAAGCGACGGACCCGTGCCGAGAGCTTCCTTATCGCCGCCCGAGAACACGAACACAGCAGGAACAATCATAAGACCTGCCAGGAAAGCGATAAGCGTATCAAATATTTCTATCTGACGCGCCGCGTTTTCAATATGCTCTTCTTTTGAGAAATATGAGCCATAGGTAATCATAATACCCATAGCAAGCGACATCGAATAGAAGAGCTGTCCGAGCGCCGCGAGGAATGTCTTAACGCTCAGGTTCTTAAAGTCAGGGAGAATATAATACTTCACGCCTTCAAGCGCGCCGGGACGCGTAATAACGTAAACCGAAAGACCTACAGTCAGCACGAGAAGCGCAGGCATAAGTATTCTGCTGAGCTTTTCTATACCCTTATTAACGCCTGAAACGATTACGAGAGTCGTCGCAACAATGAAAATCAAGAACCAAACGAGCGGACTTGCAGTCGCGCTGATATAATTTCCGAAGAAGCTGTCGTTTGCCGCGTCGGCAACCTTGCCTGAAATCATAATCGCAGCGTATTTAGTTACCCAGCCGCCGATTAAGCAATAATACGGGAAAATAAGGACGGGTACGATAGTTGCAAGCTTACCGAGCCAGCCCCACTTGCGATTAAGAACGCCGAACGCCTTAAGCGGGCTGAGCTGAGTTTTTCTGCCGATTGCAATTTCCGTTACCATCAGCACGAAGCCGAAAGTAATCGCGAGAATTAAATATACGAGAAGGAACACGCCTCCGCCGTATTTTGCAGCAAGATACGGGAATCGCCAGAGGTTTCCGAGACCTACTGCCGAGCCTGCCGCTGCAAGAACAAATCCGAGTTTACCTTTAAAGGTACTTCTGTTTTCTGAACTGTCCATATACAATTCTGCCTTTCTGAATAAAATACCTTTATATAATATATCAAAGCGGTATAAAAATAAAGAACTATTTTCAATATTTATATATATCTGCTTATTTAAATAAAAAAGAGGCAGTTTTCTGCCTCTTAATCATCAATATCCTTATGTCCGGTATCAAGAATATCCTTAAATATCTCATAATTCTTCCTTCCGTCAGGCTTAATCGCAAAAACAACATTCCTGAAATAGTGGCAATAGCCTTCATTGACAAGAAGCATTTTAAACACGCTCGCAACAACCTCGGGCAAATTATTAAACGCACCGCATCCGAACGCCCCGAGAATAATAGTATCGACATCGTTAGCCACAGCGACTTCAAGAATATTCTTAATTCTGCTGTAAAAAGCGGACTTATAACGATTTACATTATACGGTCCGAGCGAATTATTGTAATACGGCGCTGATGACGTTATAACGTCAACCTTGAACGGCCTTTCAATCGGCATGGGTATAGCGTCGTCAGACTTAAACACCGTAACGCCTTTTGAATAAACAAGCGAATCAAGCGAAAACGGAGAACGGTTACGGTTATTACGACCATAGTAATTAGTCAGGACGTACTTGCAGGTAAGCGACGCATAGAGATTGCTGCTTCTGCAAAGGCATTCCTCCTGCGCCATTGCGCCCTGCTCTACTCCTCCGCCGGGGTGATAAGCGTTCGCAAAGTTAAGAACGGCAACACGTTTTTCGTCTGAAACATACTTTTTTGCGCAGTCAAAAGTTGTATCGGGGGTTACTGTAATAATAGTACGGTGGCGTTTAACAGGTTTGCTAATAACTGAATAATTCTCAAAATATACGAGAGTTGAGTCAACCATTTTCTGAGTATCAGAAATTAAATCCTGATACTTCGTAAACGCATTTACTGTATCGTGAAACGACTCAATAAGTCTTTCTTCAACAGAGCTCATACTATTCCCCCCTTATTTAATATTCAAGCAGATTATATCAGTTTTTACTATGCTCGTCAATAATGCTTCTGATTTCATGCTCAGCTTCGCGCACTTCGTTATAAAATGCTCGGGAGGACACTCTGAGCGCGCCGTTTCCGAGAATAATCAGCTGTTCAAGCGCGTCTGAAGTCACGACGCGCACTTTATGCTTTTTCGCGAGTTTATGAGATACTTTCTCGATATACATATCGGCAGTTTCCGCTTCTTTGGTATAAACAATACTGATATTATTTACCTTTTCAACCTCGCGGCTTCCCTTAACCTTATACGCGTCAAAGACGAGGATTACCTCACATTTCTTATATCCCTGATAATTGCAGAGAATATTAATCAGCGCCTCGCGCGCGCCGTCAATACTGCTCTCGGACAAGTCGCGCAGGTTGTCCCAGGCGAATATAACGTTATAACCGTCAACGAGGAGATATTCTTCGCCCTCGTATCTCGGCTTAATCTTATACTTCGGATTTTCCGTCTT
>CAMPAT010000047.1 GCA_946633275.1 uncultured Clostridia bacterium | reverse complement strand
GTATCCTGATACTCGTCGACAATTATTTCATAAAACGTATTCTCAAGCTCTTTCGCAAGCTCAGTTCTGATAATATTACCGTCATTATCGCAGCTGAATAACAATTCTATTGCAAAATGTTCAACGTCCGAAAACGAATATGCATTCATTTCGTTTTTAATCTCAAGAGCTTTTACTGAATACTCTTTAACAATTTCACAGAAGGTTCTTACAATCGGTTCAAGATACTCATTATCTTTCGTTATCTCCTCCGATGTTGAAGAAACAAGCGGCGCAATATCGCTTTTTACAATAGCTTTGTACTGATTGCGAGCGCCCGCAAGCTGTTCTTTAAGCGGACTTGTATAACCGCGCTTATACGGCATTGATGAAAACTTGACAGAATCCACAGCATTTTTAAGTTCGTCCCAGCTATACTCAGAGGAAGAAATGATATTTCTGAAAATTGCTTCGTCCTTTTCGAGCATTGCAAGGTACTTATCATAAAGCTCGTCGCCCGTATCAAGTCTGCGAGTTAAATCCGCTATCATATCAAGCGCAAATGAGGCGTTCTGCCGTATTTCGTTAATTACATAGTTTCCGAAGAAGCTGTTCTCAACTTTAATAGTAGGATTATACTGCTCGCAGCACATATCAAGCCATCTGTCAGGAAACGGCTGAGCAGAAATATATGTATTAACGCGCTTTACGGCAGAGATTAAATCTCTGTCATTCTTAGTTGAGCAAAGAAGCTCAACAAGCGCTTTAAACGAGTCGCTGTCAGTTTTATAATGCTCTTCAATTATTTCAGTAATGGCTGAGTCTTCTATCAATCTTTCTTCAGCCGCGTCAAGAATTTTAAAATCCTGTGCGATATCAAGCTTAAAGAAGTTTTCTCGTACAAGATTAATACAAAACGCGTCAATGGTGCATATCTTAGTAGATGGTAGAAGCGAAATCTGGCGCAGGATATTCGTATTGTTCGGCTCGATAAGCGACAGTTCGCTGAGCGAAGCTGATATTCTGCTACGCATTTCCGCAGCTGCGGCATTAGTAAATGTAACTATAAGCAGCTTGTCGATATCAACAGGGTTGTCAGCGTCTGTAATCATACGGATAACGCGCTGAGTTAAGACAGCGGTTTTTCCCGAGCCTGCAGCAGCAGATACTAAGATATTGCTATTTCTCGCCTTAATAGCGTTAAGCTGAGCTTCGGTCCACTTAGTCACAGACATCACCGCCCTTCAGAATATCAAGCACCTCTTTGTTCTCAAGATCATCAATCTCTCTGTAGCTTATCTTGCGTCTGTTCATACATACAGCTTTGTAATCGCAGTAGTCGCAGGTCTTATCGTGGTTCTTGCCATTAACAGGGTTCTGAGCGATATTGCCGTGGTGGAGAGATATACCCATATCCCTGACAAGCGAATTAATCTTCTCCGCAATAATCCCCAGTTCCTCAAGCGAAACAATATTACCGGTAATACCGTCTTTATTGGTATATTTAACGGGAATGTATTTGCCCTCAAGGTCATGCTCCATATGCTGCGCGAGCGCATTCTCTGCGTCATTGAGCACAATACCCTTCATTTTGAAAAGTTGATTTTCCTTTGATGCAACGCTCTTCGCTTCCGAATTACTGTCAAGACTGATTACCGGGCGAGAGGAATGCATATACAAAACTCCGCTTGAAACACCGCTATACTCGCTGTCACTCTGCGCAAGAGTGAAGAGGTAAATAAACATCTGCAGATTAAGTCCGTAAAGTATGTCAGAAAGCGAAAACTGCTTGTTACCTGATTTATAGTCTACTACTCTAATGTACTTTTTGCCGTTTTCTTCATAAACGTCAACTCTGTCAACTGCGCCCTTAATCTCAATGCTTCCGCCGTCAGGTAGCTCAATAACCGAAGATTTTACCTCTTCTCCCTTTGAGCCGTCGCCGATTGTAAGCTCAAAAGCTTTTGCTTCAAAATCAGAATGAAGGAACTCCTCGCGAAGTCTCAAAACGACACTCACGAGCATTTTTGAAAGGCGCATAAACTGATACCTGAAACGAGGGGTGAACTTATCCGAATCGCCCATTTTTGTAGTAAGGAAGCGCTCCAGATACGTATTAACATTAATTACAATTTCACTATCGCTGAGCGATTTTAATCCCTCGCTGCCCTTGTCCTTAATAAGCTGCTCAAGGACAAAGTGAATTACGGTACCTGTCTGCATAGGGTCCATCTCCGCTTTCATAAGCGGTCTTGCGCCGAGACCGAATTTGCAGAAATATCTGAATGAACAGTTATAAAAGTCCTCTATCCTTGAAGCGGAAAGATACATATTTTTACTAAACAGCTCTGTTGCGACATTTTGATTATCAATCGTAATATCTTCATTTTCAGTAAGTCTTTTAACTGCATCAAGGCGTGAAGCATATTCACAATCGTTCTCAAAATATTCATTAAGAGAGCTTACGAAAGCGTTATTATCGGAATACGACGAAGCAAGAAGCTCAAACGCATTGTCTCTGCTCTCGATTTTATCAATATTAAGTTCGTCGCTGTAGCTCTTAATTTCAATATTCGGAAAGACGCTCTTAATTCCACGCACGATGGAAGACTCGCCGCCGTTAGCGCTCGTTTCCCTATATGAGACGTAAAGCATATCAGACGGAGCGCTGACCGCCATATAGGCAAAGTATTTTTCCTGGGCGTTAAGAGTTTCTCCGTACGAATAGAGCTTAAAATCGTTATTAATAAGCGTTATTCTTTCATTCTCGCTGAGAAGTCCTGCAGAGGTTACTGCCTGCGGAAACTCACCCTCGTTAGCACCGAGGACGAAAACCACCTTCGGGTTATCACATCTGATTCTGTCCGCAGAGCCGATTTGTACATTATCAAGTCCTGTAGGGATTGTTCCTAAATCCTCGTTCATAATCATAAGGTGAAACAGCTTATAATATTCCTTTGCGGAAATAGGCTTATCCTCGCTTACAACAGCAAGCTTATCGAGAATTACCATAAGTAAATCCCATATCTTACCCTGCTCGTCTGCGAGAGCTGATTTATTGTTCTTATCAAGCGAAACAGCAAGTTCTTTCAGTTTTTCATCCGCGTTGAAATCAATAAGCGCATAGTACACAGCTCTGCTGATATCGCTGCAATTCCCCTTACGAATACGGGACTTAAATTTTTCAATACGGGAAACTATATATTTCCTGCCTACATTAAGCTTTTTCAGTTCTTCTGCATCGCGGCTGCTGAGTTCTTCAGCAAATCCGCGAGGGCTTTCAGTAAACTCGGTTTTCCATTTTGAGCCGTTAATATTCCAAACGAATGCGTAATTTTCAAGCAGGCTGATAGTTTCGCTGTCAAGCTCGGTAAGACCGGTTTTAACGAGCGAGAAGATATCCTCGCTTCTCATAGAATATATGGCCGTACGAAGCAGGAAGTTTACGAGCATAATCAGCGGCTGAGACGAAATGTCCTGCCTGTCGTCATTAAAGTACGGAATATTGTATTTATTAAAGGAAAACTGAATTTCCTTAAGATACTTTTCAAGGTCACGGCAAATTACTGTAATATCGGAAGCTCTCAGACCTTTTCTGAGCAGCTTAGATATATTTGAGGACATATTGTCGCACTCGTCAGTTATATTCTTTGCCGCGTAAATGCTTATATTATCTGTCAGCGAGTCTGAGGGCTTTGGTGTTAGCGAGAATACGTTTTTCTCAACAGCTCTCAGTCCGTCGTTGTTGCTGCGGAAGTTAGTATCAAGCATTATCGGCTCTAAGAACTCAACTTCTGCTTTCTTCGCAACACCGCGAAGAATCTGAATATTTGAATTTACATATGAGAATAAGTCGTATTTATCATTATTATTGAAGCTGTCTGTGCAAAACGTTATGTAAACATTTTCCGCCTGTTTAATTATGACTTCAATAATCTTATATTCCTGTGCAACGAAACCGTTAAAGCCGTCGATGAAGACTGTTTTTCCGCGGAAATAATCAAGGTTAATCAGTTTATGATAAAGCCTTGTCAGCTCATTTTCGCTGTCATAGTATTCACCGTCAATCAGGGCGTCGTAAGCGCCGATAATTGAAGCAATATCTTCAAGCTTCATCTTAAGCAGCTCTTTACCCGTATTTATGCTTGCAGAATAGATATCGTCAACAGAAACACGGCAGGATTTCATCTCATCATATATTTTAAGAACGCTGTCAATAAATGAATTTGAAGTAACATTACGGTTAAAGAGCTTCAAAGAGTCCTTAACAGTTTCTATTGCGCGCTTCATCATAACGGCTCTTGCGCCCTTAGTCAAAATCGGCAAATCATCACCGCCGTAGAGTGAGCTGATTTCAACTCCGAGGCGTGAAAAAGAAAAGCTCTCGACTGCGCCTACGCGGGCTTCCCCTAAATCAGTAAGCAGTCTCCGCTCCGATACGTAAGAAAACTGTTCGGGAATGAGAAGAAGGATATTTTCGTTCCCCTCTTCGACAAGCGATTTAATCCTGGAGAAAACATATTCCGTTTTGCCGTAGCCTGCTCTGCCGAGAACGAGCTGTAACATCAAATCACCTTAACTTTCAGGTTTAATTAATCCTTCCGCCATCATTCTCTCGTGTGCTTCAATCAGGAAATCATACATAGGGCGAGCTATGTCGAAGGCAAGCTTCATCTCGTTAATAAGCTCGGGAGAATTCATTCTTTCCAAGTCGTAACAGTTATAGTAAAATTGAACGTTTTTTGCAAGGAGGAAGGGCTTAAGTTCTTTAGGCGCGTCGGGGTAAACTTCCTTCTTATAAGTATCTGTACAGGAAAACTCAAATCCTGCGTCGGCGCACGCCTTGACAGCCTTCGCAAAGCGCTTCGGCTGTTCCATAATCATCTGGTGCAGAACTCTGATGTTTGACGCTCTCCACGTCCACATAACAAGTCCGTAGCCAAACGACTGAGGATAAAACTCAAAATAGTAAAACGGCGCTTCAGGATACTCTTTCTTATATCTTCTGAAGAATACCCACATATTTTCTCTGTATTTAATCTTTGAGCGGTTACCGCGCGTATCGCGGTGTACTCGTGATACAACGCGAACGGGGTCAAGATACATCTTCTCATCAATATCATACAGCAAATCAGACATATCAAGCACCATCTGACGAAGAGGTACAGTTATGCCCTGCTTAATTTCTTCCTTATGTTCTTCATAAAACGGCTTTGAGTCATTAAATCTGTTAAGACAAAGAAGTTCAATAGCCTCAGGCGTAATGCCTTTAAAATTATTCTCCATTTTTTAATAGTCCTTTATTCAGCATTTGCTGCGCCGCAAGTTTGGCGCAAATCTTAGCGGAATGAAAATTGAGTCCGCCCTGAATCCAGGCGTAAAACGGCTCACGTATAGGCGCGTCAGCAGAAAGCTCAATAGATGAGCCGAGGGTAAATGCGCCTGCCGCCATAACCACCTTACTGTCGTACCCCGGCATATCCCACGGTTCCGGAAGAAGATAGCTGTCAATCGGGCTTCCACTCTGTATTCCCTGGCAGAAAGCGACCAGGCTCTCTTCGTTTTCAAGTCCAAGCGACTGAACAATGTCTGCGCGCTTTTCATTATACTTCGGAGTTACATCGTAGCCGAAAGTAGAAAAGAGCGCCGAAATATATACAGCGCTTTTAAGCGCTTCGCCTACCGTATGAGGCGCATAAAAAAGCCCCATATAAAGCTCTCTGTTCATTCCGAGCGTTGCGCCTACCTCTTTACCGAGTCCGGGGGTGGTAAGACGGTATGCGCACTTTTCAACCAAGTCTTTCCTGCCTGCAATGTAACCGCCTGTTGTGGCGATTCCGCCGCCTGCGTTCTTAATCATCGAGCCGGCAATAATATCTGCGCCGACTTCAATTGGCTCACGCTTCTGAACAAACTCGCCGTAGCAGTTATCAACCATAACAATAACATCGGGATTGACCGATTTTACAGTATTGATAATCTTCTCTATATCTTCAATCGTTAAAGAAGGTCTCAGCTCGTAACCTCTGCTGCGCTGAATGTAAACCATCGTTGTATCGTCGTTCACGGCGTTTTTAATTCCTTCAAGGTCAGGACGTTCATTAAGTAGCGAAACCTCGCTGTAATTAATTCCGTAATCCTTAAGAGAGCCCATTCCCTCTCCGGAGATTCCTATTACACCATGAATAGTATCGTACGGGGTACCTGTAACGCAGAGCATATTATCGCCCGGTCTGAGCACGCCGAAAAGTGCAGTCGCGAGAGTATGCGTTCCGCAGACAAAATTATGTCTGACAAGCGCGTCCTCTGCGCAGAGCACCTGCGCCCATACTTTGTCAAGCGTTTCTCGGCCTCTGTCGCCGTAGCCGTATCCGGTTGAGGAAACAAAATGCGTTTCGGAAATACCGTTGTCAATAAACGCTTTTTGCACCTTC
>CAMPAT010000046.1 GCA_946633275.1 uncultured Clostridia bacterium | reverse complement strand
ATTGCTGCAATCGTGTGGATGTTATTTATTGAATGCTTTACCTCGTTTATCAGAACTTGCAGGAGCGATAAAAGGCTTTATCAGAACACTCTGATTTATTTAATATTCAAATATATTATAGCAAAACCGTGCATTTATTTTTATCATCTCATTAAAGGATTTGTCGAATATAATCCTGATAACTTCAAAAAATCAATTAAATCGTTTATTGCAGCTTGTGCAGCTCTTAACGCCGTATTCCTATTTTCGTTTGCCGTGTTCAACGGTATCAGGATGTTCTTAGTGCTTGTTTGCATCGCAATGAATATTGCAATACTCATATATTCTGTGAATTATATTAAAACTCTTGACGCTATAATTACTGCTGCTCATTACAGACAAACGCCTCAAGTAGATTATAACAAGCTTACAAATAGTCTTAAGACACTTGTTAATTCGCTTAATTATTCAAACACCGAACTCAAAAATGCTGTTGATAAGGCTGTGCGCGACGAGCGTATGAGAACCGAACTGATTACAAATGTTTCACACGACCTAAAAACGCCGCTTACTTCAATAATCAATTACGTTGATTTACTTAAAGGTTGCGGTATTGAAGATGATAAAGCTAAGGAATATATTGATATTCTTGACGAAAAAGGAGCAAAGCTTAAAAGACTTATTGATGATTTAATCGAAGCCTCAAAAATTACAAGCGGCGTAATTTCGATTAATCCTATGAACATCAACCTAAGCGAGCTTGCAACGCAGGCTGTCGTTGAGCATCAGCAGGAATTTACCGAGAGCGAACTTGAGCTTGTTTTCAGCGGAGACCGCAACGAAATCGTCGCGTTTGCCGATGGTTCAAAAACTTATCGCATTATTGAAAATCTTATTTCAAATGCCCGTAAGTATTCTCTTAAGGGAACGCGCGTGTATTCGGACGTTTACGAAACGCAGAACTTCAGTATTTTTGAAATAAAGAATACTTCTGCAGAACCGCTTAATATTTCCGTTGACGAACTAAAGGAACGATTTGTCCGAGGCGATAGGTCAAGAGCAATCGAGGGTAACGGTCTTGGACTCTCAATTGCAGACAATCTTTGTACGGCTCAGGGCGGACACCTTCACATAACTATTGACGGCGACCTGTTCAAAGCGCAGGTAATGCTCCCTAAAGCTAAGAACTAATCTTTACTTTAAAGCTCCTTTGTGCTATACTCTTACACAAAGGAGTTTTAATTATGTACAGAATCGCTGAATTTGAAAAAGTTTCTTTTGAGCAGTTTGAGGAAGACTGGCTCAAGAATTTTCCCGATACCGCAGACGTCAAGGCTGTTTACGACGGCGTAAAGCTGCCTGTGCGTGCAACAACAGGCTCCGCGGGATATGATTTCTGCGCGCCCGATGATATAACGATTGAGAAGGGGAAATCTCTTCTTGTCCCTACAGGTATCAGAGTGCGTATCGACGACGGATGGGTGCTGAGCGTTTTTCCGCGTTCGGGACTTGGATTTAAGCACAGAATTCAGCTTGACAATACTGTAGGAATTATAGACGCTGATTATTATAATTCGTCTAACGAGGGCCATATTATGATTAAGCTGTCCTGCGACGCTCACGACGACGGACATTCAGTTACCGTTAAATGCGGCGACGGCTTTGCGCAGGGAATATTCTTTCCCTTCGGCGTTACTGTGGATGACAACGCAGACGGAATCCGCGACGGCGGCTTCGGCTCAACAACTAAATAGAATGATTTAACCGGCTTTTAAGTCGGTTATTTTTTATATTGAATAATTTATATATTAATGCTATAATACTAAACTGGTGATATTTATGAATGAGATAGAAGTTAAAATTAATGAATTAAGAAAAACGCTTCAATATCATTCTCAGCGTTATTATAACGATGACGCACCCGAGATTGAAGATTATGAATATGATATGATGATGCGCGAGCTTAAAGCTCTCGAAGAAAAGTATCCTGAATATGATACGCCGGATTCTCCGACGAAGAGAGTCGGAGGTAAGGCAGATAACAGCTTTGAAAGCGTTGTGCATACTGTCAGGATGGAAAGCCTTCAGGACGCATTTTCAAAGCAGGAAATCCTCGATTTTGATAAACGTGTACGCGAAGCTGTCAGCTCGCCGCATTATGTTGTCGAGCCGAAAATAGACGGTTTATCTGTTAGTCTTGAATATGTAAACGGCATTTTCTCTCGCGGCTCAACGCGCGGCGACGGTGATGTCGGAGAAGATGTTAGCGGAAATCTGCGCGTTATTCACAGTATTCCTTTACGCCTTAACCGAAATATCCCGTATATTGAGGTAAGAGGCGAGGTCTATATGCCGAAAAAAAGCTTTGAGAAAGTTGTTGACCGTCAACTCATTAACGGCGAAAAGCCTTTTAAAAATCCGCGTAATGCAGCCGCAGGCTCGCTCAGACAAAAGGACTCTAAAGTTACAGCAACACGCGGACTTGATATTTTTGTATTTAATGTCCAGCAGGTTGAAGGCGTTGAACTCACTTCGCATAAGGAGAGCCTTGATTTCTTAAAGGAGCTCGGATTTAATACTGTTCCGTTTTATAAACGTGTTGACAGCATTGAATCCGCTTTTGACGAGGTTGAGAATATCGGCGAAATGCGCGGCGACCTCGAGTTTGATATCGACGGCGCGGTTATTAAGGTTGATGATTTCGGCGACAGAGAGCTTCTCGGTTCAACTGCAAAGTTTCCAAAATGGGCTGCTGCCTTCAAATATCCTCCTGAGGAGAAGCAGACTAAGCTTATTGATATTGAGGTTGCCGTCGGCAGAACAGGCGTAATTACTCCTACTGCTGTGCTTGAGCCCGTCCACCTTGCAGGAACTACCGTGTCAAGAGCAACTCTGCACAATCAGGATTTTATTAAAGAAAAGAACGTAAATATCGGCGATATTATCACAGTCCGCAAAGCAGGCGACATAATTCCGGAGGTGCTTTGTCTTAATGAGAAGCTGAGTGACGGATACTTTGAGCTTCCGCAGATATGTCCTTCCTGCGGCGAAGCTGTTGTGAGAGAAGAGGGCGAAGCGGCAATAAGATGCATTAATCCCGAATGTCCTGCGCAGCTTCTCAGAAATCTTATTCATTTTTGTTCTCGCGACGCGATGGATATCGAGGGACTCGGTCCGTCCATAATTGAAACCTTCGTCAGCGAAGGAATGATTACTAAGACTACTGATATTTACCGGCTCGATGAAGCCGAAATTGCAAAGCTTGAAGGCTTCAAGGAAACGAGCGCGCACAACATTGTATCTTCAGTTGAAAAATCTAAGGATAACGACCTCGGCAAGCTCGTTTTCGCTCTTGGTATCAGGCATATCGGAGCTAAAGCCGCAAAACTCCTCAGCGATAATCTTAAGGACATTGACGCAATAATGAACGCTGGCGTTGATGATATTCTCAAAATTGACGGCTTTGGCGAGATTATGGCTGAGTCAGTAGTTGATTTCTTTGGAAAGCAGGGTACTGTTGTGCTCGTTAATGAATTAAAAGAGCTTGGATTAAATACTAAATCTAAGACAGAAATTAAAGATAACCGATTTGAGGGTATGACGTTTGTTCTTACGGGAACGCTGCCTAATTACAAACGCAGCGAAGCTTCAAAAATAATTGAGTCCTTCGGCGGTAAGACTTCGTCAAGTGTGTCTAAGAAAACGTCTTACGTTTTATTGGGCGAGTCCTCCGGCTCAAAGCTTGATAAGGCGAATTCGCTCGGTATTCCTGTAATAGGTGAATCTGAATTTGAGGAAATGATTAAGTAATGAGAGAATTCAGAAAGAAACAAAGACTGTTTAAAATTGTTAAAAATACTGTAATAATTGCTACTGCGATTTTGCTGTTTTTCTTAATTGGGTTTGAAAAAGCGATTTATGATTCAGGCGCGCAGGCATTTGCTCTCGCGCTTCATTACAGCGCAGATGTGCTTGTGGTTGTATCGCTTGTGCTCGTTCTGCTTTACAGCTCTAAATATTCAAAGTGCGATACATTTCTCACAAATGTCGAGTACGAGTTGTCCGACTGCGGATATTATCTCTCTAATCGCGCAGAGCAAACTACCGACGATTACTTTAAAGCGGTAAGAGACGCTCTTGTTGAAAATGTATTTGCTATTGAAGAAAACCTTGAGCTGACCGAGCTTGATTTCGCGCTCAGAGGAATGAAGCGTAACGAGGTGTTTTACATCGTTAAGTCTGACGAGATTGATAAAAATGATATTATTGCTCACCTCGACAGCGTGGTATATGACTTTACAGCAGTACTTATGAAGCGTAGCGGAAATGCAGTTCTTACTTTTATCTGTGATAAGGCGGACGACAGCGCAGTTGAGCTTTCAAAGTCGATTACCGTAATGGGCAGAAAAGAGAAAGTTAAAATTGCTCTCGCTATTGCAGAAGTATCAACAGGCAGGGTGTATTTCCTCGGAAATAGTCCTACGAAGTGCCAGCAGATGATTGCAAACTACGTTTTGAACACCGAGCTTCCTATTCCCGATGAACTTAAGGGCGAGAAACTGCCGTATCAGGCTGAACTCGAAGAAAGAATGAAAAATTTTGATTTAAACGAATACAGACGAGGAAATTTCTTTTCTCATTAAGGAGATAATATGACACCTGCACAGAAATATATCGAAACTATCAGGGGCAAAAAGGTCGCTTTTGTCGGAATGGGCGTTGCTAATACACCGTGCGCGGAATTTCTTGCGAAGCACGGCATTGAAGTATGGGCTTGCGACAAGCGGGATAAGGATTATATCGGCGCTGAAATATGCGAAAAGCTGGAAAAGCTCGGCGTTAATTTTTCTCTCGGCGAAAATTATCTCGATATCCTTCCCGAGATGGATATCGTGTTCCGCTCGCACGGCATTCTCCCGTTTCAGAATGAGTGGATTGGCGATTGTATCAGGCGCGGTCAGAAGGTTACTACGGAGATGGAAGTGTTCTTCGAGTATTGCCCTGCGAAGCTGTTTGCCGTAACGGGCTCAAACGGCAAGACGACTACGACTACTCTTATTGCAAAAATGCTTGAAGCAGAAGGGAACAGAGTGTTCCTCGGAGGTAATATCGGCAAGGCGCTTATGCCTGAGCTCGATAATATTACCGAAAAGGATATCGCAGTAGTCGAGCTCTCTTCATTTCAGCTTCTGACGATGGGTAATCTTGTTAACAAGCCCGACGTTGCAGTCGTTACTAATATTGAATGTACTCATCAGGACCATCATATTTCCGTTGATGAGTACGTTGACGCGAAGAGAAATATTCTGATTTATCAGAATTCTCAGGCGCGTACTGTTCTTAACGCAGACTGTGACTATTCAATCGGCGGTACTGTTTATCACGATATGAGATACGATGTTCGCGGCGTGCTTTCGCAGTTTTCGATTAAACATCCCGTTGAGCGTGGCGCTTATATGGATGCCGCTGACGGTAATATTTATTATGCAGACGCAGGAAGTAAGACTCTCGTTATGAATAAATCGGATATTATTATTCCCGGCGACCATAATATTGAGAATTACTGTACTGCTATTTCAGCAGTATGGGGCTATGTCAGCGTTGAGACTATTAAGAAGGTTGCTCAGTCCTTTGGAGGAGTTGAACATAGAATTGAGTTCGTCCGCGAGTATAAGGGCGTCAGATATTATAACGATTCTATTGCAACCTCACCTTCTCGCGTTATCAGCGGACTTAAGGCGTTCGGTACAAGAATAATCGTTATTATGGGCGGTTCCGATAAGGGTAACGATATGAGCGAAATGGTACCTTATATCATTAAGTACGTTAAGCTTCTTGTTCTAAACGGCGCTACTGCCGACAAGATTTACGATACAATTATTAACCACCCTGATTTTAACGGAGAAACTGAAATAATTAAGGTTCCTGCGCTTGCCGACGCGGTTGACGCTGTAAGGAGCAGAGCGCAGAGCGGCGATATAGTCTCGCTTTGTCCTGCCTGTCCTGCATTCGACCAGTTCAAAACGTTTGAATATAGGGGCAGGGAGTTTAAAAGATTAGTAAATGAATTCGAGGATTAATTATGACTACTAAGGAAATATTATTTAAGCTTACGAGCGCAATCGGCGTCAGCGGCGCGGAAGATAATATCAGAAGCGTTATCAGCGAAATTCTCGGCGACGGATATGAGGTTACTTCGGACAATATGGGAAATCTCTTTTGCACAGTCGGAGAGGGTTATCATATTATGCTCGACGCGCATATAGACGAAATCGGACTTGTCGTTAAAGACATTACCGACGACGGTTTTATAAAGATTGACAGGTGCGGCGGCGTTGATAACAGAATGCTTTTTGCAAGCGAGGTCAGCATATGGGGCAAGAAAGAAGTAAAGGGCGTTATTTCCACTCTTCCTCCTCATCTTCAGAAGGATGATGATAATAACGCGCCTGAATTTGAGAGCGTTGCTGTTGACGTCGGCTTAAGTAAAGAGGAGGCGGAGAAAGTTA
>CAMPAT010000045.1 GCA_946633275.1 uncultured Clostridia bacterium | reverse complement strand
GTCTTGCCTGAAAGGTAAAACAAAAACCACCCGGATGGGTGGTTTTGTAGTGGTTGCGGGAGCAAGACTCGAACTTGCGACCTCCGGGTTATGAGCCCGACGAGCTACCAACTGCTCTATCCCGCGATATCTCGCTTGTGCTATATCATTATAGCAGATTATCCGGTTTTGTCAAGAACTTTTTTGCAATAAATATTTATCCCTAAAAAGCAGGAAAGAGCAGCACTTAAAAAATTAAGATACTACCCTTACCCAGCTGTTTAATTATCGCTGCGTGAAACATATGCAGTCTCCCCGGAATTCGTCTCTACTCAAACTCCGCTGCACCACAGCAAAATAATATGGTCTCCCATATCAAATATAATATACTACACGAAAAGTAAAATGTCAAGAGATTTGAAAATTTTTATTCTATTACGATTCCTTTTTCAGCTCTCTGTTTTGCGAGTTCTTTTTCCATTTGTTCCTTGTATTCGCCTGTGAGCTTGTAGAAGAACATCGGAATTACGCAAAGCAGCAGCGAAACAGCAGGAATTATTGAAATAATGCTGAAAATGCCTTGTCTTACCGTATGAGTCATATCAAGCGGATTAGCCGTAACAGAAGCTGAAATCGAAGCGACGTCGAGGTCAACTACAATATACATCAGAATAATTGCAGATGTTGCAATCGCGTTGCCGAATTTCGTAACGAAGCTCTGAATTGCGTTTCCCATACCCGTAAGTCTTACGCCTGTGTTGAGTTCCATATAGTCAAGGCAGTCGCCGACCATAGCGAAAGCGCATACGTTGATTGTACCGCAGGGGATAGTAGAGATGAGCAGACACGGCACGCACGCCCAGAAATGGTCGTATCCGATGAACCACATTGCGAGCGATGAAGCGGCGCCCAAAAGCGAGGACACGATTATGATTTGCTTGTATGAGTACTTCTTGATTAGCGGAGTTACCGCAATCATAGCCCCGAACATTCCGACAGCGCTTGCCGCCTGGAGCACAAGAGATACTGTTGAGATATTACCCTGAAGCGCGCTTTCAAGCTCTGCGCCGGTGAGGTTTGACGGGTCTTTTCCGATATAGAAGGAATACCTTGCAACGTGAACTGCGCCTGCCTGGAACATATACCTTGCGCCGGAAATAATTCCCATCAGCGCCGTGAGCATAAGCGGCTTGCAGGTGAAAATCAGCTTGAGCGAATTCGGAGCGCTCTTGTCCTTCTTCGGCGGAATAGGGATATTAACGCGCTCCTTCGTTTTGAAGTAAACTCTTACGAAAAGGAAGTTGCCGATGAGCGACGCAGTAAGCGCCATAATAATGTATTTTTTCTGCTCTAAATCTGTACCTGAAAGATTGAACTTCGGCAAGATGAAACCGAGCGCCATAAACATTGCCATCGGGATTGCAGAGCCGATACCGTTGAGCGTTCTCGCCTTTGATATAATCGAGCCGCGCTCGTCGGCATTCGGAGTCATCGCGTTAGGCAGACTCCAGAAGGGGACGTCCGACGAAGTGTAAATCATACCCCAGAGAACGTATGTAATTGCCGCGTAAATCATTCGCTGGCTGTCGCTGATATCGGGTGCGAAAAACAGCAGTAACGTCAGCGCCGCAACGGGAAGCGGAGTGTACAGCAAGTATGATTTAAGCTTGCCGTGCTTAGGATTTGCGTGGTCTACGATGAAGCCCATAATCGGGTCGTTGATAGCGTCCCATACTCTCGCGAGCAGCATTAACAGCAGCACGAATATAGGCGTAACCTTAAGTACGTTAAGATAAAAGTCCGAGATGTACGAGCTCATAATACCGTACACCATACCCTGACCGAGCGCGCCTATTCCGTAAGCGAGCCACTCTTTTTTGGGTACATAAGTTTTAGCTTCCATAAATTTTCTCCTCACATTCTTTATTACAAAATAACATATTATTGTAGAATAAGTCAATAATTTGTGTTATAATTAAAGCGATATGCGAAGGATTTTTATGAATAGTAAGACAATAAAAATAGTCTCAGCCGTCTTGTCGGCTGTACTTGTCCTTGCTGTTATATGCGCAGGGGCTTATTTGTCGCGCGAAAAAAAGACCTTTGACAGACAGAAATATAATTTAAGCCTCACGCAGATTTATAGTCGGTATAACACGCCTGAGGCTTTTTATAATTATGAAGGCGGCGACAGCTTCGCGTTATCCCGACTGCTCGTGTACGGAAGCGGCGGCAGGTCGTACGGCGCTAAGATTGTTGCTTATGACGAGGAAAACGATTTTTCCGTCCTTCAGTATGAAACGAGCCGGGACGCTCAAAAGGCGTATTATAAAATTCAGTCAGACGGACTTATTGCCGAGCCTGACGGTACTGCAAAGCTCGCCGCAAGCGACGTGGGTACTATTTATCCTGAGGGCAGTAACGCAGTCGGAACGCCGCAGTATATCAGTAAAATCGGTATGAATAAGTCGCTCGTGAAGGTCGCAGTAATTGATACGGGAATGATGTACGACCACGAGGAGCTTCAGGGCAGAATTTACAATTCGGGATATGACTTGTCCGGCGACGGCTGCAGCAACGCATATTATGATAAAAATAAGGCAGGCACGAGCTACGGACATTCCACATTCGTAGCAGGAATTATCGCAAATAACACGCCCGATACTGTTAAAATCGTGCCGTATAAGGTAGTTCCTTTCGGCTCCGATTCGGCGACGGCTTCTTCTATCATCAGCGCAATAAATGACGCGGTTTCAAACGATGTCAGCGTTATTAATATAAGCCTGACCTCGAGTTCAAGCGGAAACTCTTTCAGAACTGCCATCAGAAATGCGAAGAGTAAGGGAGTCTGCGTTGTTGCTGCCGCAGGAAACCAGGGGCGTGAGATAAAGTCGATATATCCCGCTTCTATTGAGGAGACTATTACCGTTTCTGCGCTTTCAAATGATTTTACTTCTTTTGCGAGCTTCTCAAATTACGGAAGCCTCGTCGATTTCTGCGCAACGGGCAGGAAAGTGAAATCGCTCGACGTCTACTCTTCTCCTACCGACAGTAAGTACAGAACGAATAACGGTACGTCTTTCTCTGCCCCGTATGTCGCTTCGCTCTGCGCCGATATTAAGACGGTTAATAAAGATATTTCATACGACGATTTGTATTCTGTCCTTAAGGACTTTTCTCTTGACCTCGGCGACGAGGGCAAGGACGATTATTTCGGCTGGGGAATGCCTGTTATTTCAGATATCACATATACTGATAACGAAAGTTATACTTATAAAATTCCCGAGGGCACGCTGAGCATTTACGGCACGAAAGATTATTCAGCCGATACTCAGCCGTGGCGCGCGTTTGCCGCTGAGCTCGTAAGAGTCAGTATTGACGACAGCGTTGACAGAATAGGCAATTATAACTTTTTTAATGTAAAGTCCGCAACCTTTACAAGGCGCGAAAGCTACGATAAAATAGGCATTTACGCCTTTTATGGTTGCGAAAATGTAAAGGAATTTACCTTTACTGAAAATTGCTCTGAAGTCGGCAAGGGAGCTTTTGGCGGTATTGATAATATGGTTATCTATGGTTACAGGAACACCCCTGCGGAGACATATGCACTCGGCGAAGGCATTACGTTTAATTCGCTTGGCTGTAAGCATAATTATTATATCGATATTTTCGACCCGACTTCGACAGAAGAGGGCTATACTTTATATACTTGCACAGTATGCGGAGAGTCATACCGCGGCGCATATATCCAGCCTGAACTTATTGCGGAAGGAAAATGCGGCGACGATATGACGTATTCGTATTATGATACGGGAAAACTCGAGCTTAGCGGCACGGGCAAAATGTATGATTATTCGGATACTCCGTCTCCCTGGCAGGAGTACAGCTCAGATATTAACAGAATTCAGATTGACAGCGGAGTTGCTTGTATATCTGCATTCGCGTTTTACGGCTGCGATGCGATTAACAGAATTATTTGCGACGATAGTAACGAGAATCTTCGCGCAGTTTCAAATGTGCTGTATTCGCGCGATATGAGCAAACTTATCCTTCTCCCGAAGGTGCGCGGCGCAATATATAATTTGCCGGATAGCGTAAGTGACTTTGACGCGAGCGCTCTGCTCCTCAGCGGCGGTCAGGGAATTGCGTTTAATGATAATTTCGTTATAGAAGGCGATATCGTAAGAGATAAACACGGGAATATAATATGCGCTCTTCCGTCCTACAGCGAAAATTCGCTGAGTATTGACAGCGATATTTCTGTTAAAGATTATGCGTTTATTCTCACCTCGTGTCCGCAGAAGCTTCTCGCTTCGTCGCGCGGTATTTCATACGGCGCGTATTCGGTAGGTTACACTTTTGACGGCACTATGATTAAAAACGCGCTTTCTGTTGAGACTTACGACTCGGGAAGCAGCAGGGAATACGCCGAGCAAAACGGCTTTGACTGCAAGACTTATAACAAGGGCGAGTGCGGCGAAAATGCAGAGTGGTATTACGATACAGAGTCTGCCTCGCTTACTATCAGCGGCGAGGGCGCTCTTTATGACTGCGCTGATATTTCCGAAGTGCCGTGGAGCTCATATATCACTACGGTTAAAGCTGTAGTTATCGGCGACGGAATAACTGAGCTCCCCGACTACGCATTCTATAATGCGAAGTCGCTCAGGACGCTCACGCTCCCGTTTTCAATCAGTGCGCCGGAAAATGCTACCGTTTGGTATAACTGTAATGGAATAAGAACTATTAATTTTACTCTCGGAAGCGGCTATTCTGATGATTATAAGAAGGACGGAGTCCTGCTTTATAAATTCACTCCGTGGTATCTCAGCAGGAATACTACGACCTCCCTCAGCATTGATAAAAATATTATTTCTGTCGGTTCAAGTATGTTCAGAGGCTTAAGTTCATTAGTTTCGCTGACGCTTGATAAGTGCGAGGAAATTAAAGAGGACGCATTCATTAACTGTACAAAACTGAATACTTTTACGCTTAATTCAAAGCTGTGCAAAATCGCTGATTACGCGCTGTTCGGATACAAGATTTCGGAAACCTCGGATTACCGTATGTACACCTCGCCCGTGATGTATTGCTACGATGATTCTTCCGCGCGCGATTACTGCGATACTTTCGGCTGTAAGCGCGAGTCGCTCGGCTGCGGTCACAGCAGAAATATTGAGATTATTTCCTCGGAAATACATACTTGCTGCTACGACAGCGTATATGAGTACCATTGCTACGATTGCGGCGGCGATTATATCGACCATATCCCGACGAGTAACGGGCATTATGTTTCCGCAGTCCTGAAAACTTGTGGCGGCGTTCCGATTTCTAATGCAGATGTTTATATTGACGGCGAATATGTCGCCGTTACAAATTCGCGCGGCGGTTTTGTCGCTGAAGAGATTAAATGCGGCGAGCATATCGCCGAGTTCAGATATGACAGCGTCGTATTTGCCGAGGCAACTGTTAGTGTTGATAAATCAGACGTGTTTGAAAATATCACCGTTGCTTTCGGTGATTTTAACCGCGACGGGATAGTTAACGGCAGAGACCTTGCGTATGTAAAGACGCAAGGCGTTGACCGCGACATCGTGTTCGACTGGGGAGAGAACGCAGAAGATTTATCTCTTTCTGAAAAATCTGAGCCTCTGATTACGCCTTTCACAACAGGCCATACCTTCTCGCCTGATGAAAGCTCAGATTACCGCCAGCGCTTCTCGGTTACTGTGGTTAATGAAAGCGAGTACTCGCTCGTATCTTCCGGCTTCATTTTCGGAATCAGTATGGAGGAGGACGACCTCGTGCTTGAAAAAGCAAATACCGTCAATGACGACGGTAATACTGTAAGAATTGCAGAGACGACAGATTTCTCCTCGCCTACAAAACAGCTCATTTACGGACGTAAGAGCAAGGAAGGCTGGTTCTCAGTCAGGTATTATATCACCTACACAAACGGCGTTAAGATGCATACATATTATTCCGACGTGTATAAATATGTTTACTGATTTCTTGACTTTATATTAAATTTAACTTATAATATATTTTACAATTTGATTAAGAGGTCTTAATTATGAAAAAAGTTCTTGTTTCATTACTTTGCGTGGTGATTGTTATGAGCGCATTTGTTGCATGCTCAAACGGCGGCAATAAGGAAAAAGCGCAGGAAAGCACCACTATTCACGAAATAACTACCGATGAGGCAAAGATTAAGGAATCTGACGCTATTAATCTTATCAAGAGCTATTCCGATGAGGAGCTCGGACTTTCCGAAGCTGACGCAAAGGAAGTCTCATTTATGGTTAAGAAAAGCGGCGTTGAGTACAAGAATAAGTATTATATCAACGTAATCGCAACTATCAAGACTGCTCACGAGGACACGACTGACGCTGACGGTAAGAAGGTTACGACTTATACCTTTGACAATAAGGGCGAGTATCTCATCAGCTACGACGGCAAGACAATTCTTGCCAAGAACGGCGACGAAAAGGATTACAGGAAGCTTAAGGCAAAGGCTG
>CAMPAT010000044.1 GCA_946633275.1 uncultured Clostridia bacterium | reverse complement strand
GAGCGAGCCTGTGCAGAGCGTCAAGCCGTTATACTTGCTGGGAACGATTGAAAACAGCTTCTCAATAGCTTCCTTGCCCGTAATAATTCTCGGCAGTCCGAAAATTCCCCACGGCGGGTCGTCAGGGTGAATAGCCATTTTTACGTCGCACTCCTCGCAAACGGGCATAATCGCGTCAAGAAAATACTTGAGATTTGCCCACAAGTCGTCGGCAGTAACGTCCTTATACTTTTCAAACAACTCCTTAATTTCGCCCATACGCTCAGTTTCCCAGCCGGGCATAGCATATCCGTTTGAGTTGTCGTCAATCTCGCGGAACATATCCTCGGGGCTCTTACCCTCAACCTGCTTTCCGTCGTAAGAAAGGCATGTTGAGCCATCGGGAAGAGGCATATATAAATCCGTGCGAGTCCAGTCGAAAACAGGCATAAAATTATAACAAATCACCTTAACTCCGACCTTCGCAAGATTACGGATTGAAGTCTTATAATTCTCGATATATTTATCTCTGGTCGGAAGGCCGATTTTAATATCCTCGTGAACATTAACGCTCTCGATACATTCCATCGTGAGCCCTGCGGCAGTAATCTCATCATACATAGCCTGCACTCTGTCCATCGTCCACGCCTCGCCCGCAGGCAAATCGTGAAGCGCAGGAACAACGCCGACTACGCCGGGAATCTGCTTAATCTGCTCAAGGGTTACGGTATCCTTTTCGGCGCCGAACCAGCGAAAAGTCATTTGCATAGCATTACCTCCTTTTATAAATTAATATTACCATAAAAGAATTTAAAACTCAATATAAAAATAGCGAGCAGAAGCCCGCTGTTTTTATTCTATTCGCAGCTTATCTGTATTGAGTTGTCGTCATAGGTGACGTTGTACTTGCCCTGAGCGAGGCAATTTGTATAATAAGCTTCGCTCGGGATAGCAATTTTACAGTTAAGGAATATCGGTACTGTTTTGTCGCCATAGATGATGTGCGGCATAATGTTAACAGTCTCGCCCTCCTTTAATTTCAGCTTCAAGTTGAAAATACAGGAGGAGTAATAGAACTCGCCGCCGTCAATGGTTCTTACTTTTTTCGGCACAAATTCGAGCACTTCGCTCGGTTTTACAAAACGGTCGCCGACCTTGAGCACAAGCCTTCCGCCGTCGGCAGTCGATTTAAGCAGCCAGTTCGCAATAAGCACTTCAATGCGGAATTTGTTCTTGTCGGCGCACATCGAGTTGAGCATACAAAGCATACTGCAGCTCGCAAAATTGAACACGCTGTACTTGTCATAACACAGCTTGTTATCCTTAATCTTAAGCGATTTAAAATAGTCGATGTCGTACTTGAGGTTGACAGCCACCGAGCGCCTTGTATAAGATTTTTGAAGCGGGTGGTTAAAAATGATATCGTCGTCAATATTGCGGAGAATATTCTTTACCTTCTGCTTATAAACGTCGAACTCCTCGTCGCTCAGCGTCTCGTGAGTTTCGCCCGCGTCGAAATGCCACATCAGGTCGTTTATTATAGTCGCCTGAACAAAAGGTATGACCTTGCCGAATTTTTCCTTCGAATAATTAATGAATCCGAGGTGATAGTATTCAAGCATCTCGTCGTAAAAGAACTTGTTGCGCTTGATTTTATCGCACGCCGAGTTCTTGGCATTTCGTACCCTGTAATAGTACAACGCCTCCTTGAGCAAGCCGAGCTTGCACTTTTCAAGAATAAGCTTTACGCAGAAAATAGTATCCTCGCCGATGATTACTCTTGTGTCAAAACGAAGGTCGTTAATCGCCTCTGATTTTATAACGAGCGGCGCGATTAAGGTCTGGATTGAATAGTACTCCTCGGGGTCGTTCAAGTCCGCAATACGAGTGCCCGCGTTGAATTTATAGTCGAGCATATGATAACTGTGCTGAGCCTCAAAACGCTTTACTCTGCAGGCGACTGCGTCGGTTTCGTCATAGTGCTTTTCAAAAAAGTCATACGCCTTGTCGAAAGCGGAAACATCCCACTTGTCGTCGGAGTCGAGAAAAGTGGTATATTTACCCTCGATATATTCAATTCCCTTGTTACGCGCCGAGCTTACACCGCCGTTTTCCTTTTCAACATAGATGACGTTGTCGGGATACATATCTCTGTATCTTACGCAAATATCGGCGCTGTTGTCGGTTGAGCCGTCGTTAACAAGGATAATCTGGATATTATCCTTGAAGCCGATAGTCTGGTCAACGACGCTGCAAATCGCTTCTTCAAGATAATCTTCAGTGTTGTAAAAGGGAATAATAACCGAGAATTTGTACTTGTATTCCATTTTATCTACTCCATTTCAAAAATCAGATGTCTTACTGTGATAAAACAACGGACGGATTATGTATCTGCCCCCTGCGTTCTATTCGCGTCCGTCCCAGCAGTATGTGCAAAGCTTGTCTTTATCAATGCCAACGCTCTCAATCATATCGTCAAGGCGATGATAGCGAAGCGAGGTGAATTTAAGCTGCTTGCGGATTGCCTCAAGCATATTTGCATATTTTTCGCTGTCGGGATTAATATATTCCTGCAGCACCTCGTCAGTAACGTCGCCGCCCTCAAGCTCTCTTATAACGCGGCGTGTAATCAGCTCCATTTCGCTCGTTGAGCGCGAGAAGTTAAGATACTTACAACCGAAGAAAAGAGGCGGACACGCAGGGCGGATATGAACTTCCTTTGCGCCGCTTGCGAAAAGATACTCCGTTGTTTCGCGAAGCTGAGTTCCGCGCACGATTGAGTCGTCAATCATAAGCAGGCTCTTACCCTCAATTAAATCCTTAATCGGAATAAGCTTCATCTTTGCGATAAGGTCGCGCTTGCTCTGAATAGTCGGCATAAATGAACGCGGCCAGGTCGGAGTATATTTAACAAAAGGTCTTGTGTACGGTATTTTCGACTCGTTTGAATAGCCGATTGCGTGAGCAACGCCGGAGTCGGGAACGCCTGCAACAACATCAGGCTTAATTCCGCTGTCGCGGTCGCGTCTTGCAAGCGCCTTGCCGCACTCATAGCGCATTTTTTCTACGCTGATACCCTCATATGACGACGACGGATAACCGTAGTAAATCCAAAGAAATGTGCAGATTTTCATCTTATCTCCGCCGCTTATAAGCGTTTTCACCCCGTCGGGAGTCATAACTACAACCTCGCCCGGCGCAAGCTCCTTAAGCGGAGTGTAGCCGAGATTGAGATACGCAAAGCTCTCAAAGCTTGCGCAGTAGCCGTCCTGCTTCTGACCGAGCACGACGGGCGTTCTGCCCATCTTATCTCTTGCGGCGTAAACGCCCTTCGGCGTGAGGATAAGCATACTTATCGAGCCGTCAACCGTCTCCTGTACATAACGGATACCGTCAATGAAGTTATCCTTCTGGTTAATCATTGCGGCGATAAGCTCCGTCTGATTAATATCGCCGTTCTGCATTTCAAAGAAATGCGTCTTGTTCTCGATAATTTCATCCACGATTTCATCGCTGTTATTCACCTTGCCGACAGTAGCAATAGCAAAAGTGCCGTGGTGCGAGCGCACGAGAATAGGCTGAGCCTCAAAATCGCTGATACAGCCAATTCCCATTGAGCCGTGCATACTGTTCGACTCCTTGGTGAACTTAGTTCTGAAAGGTGCGTTTTCGATATTGTGAATTGCCTTGTCAAATCCGTTTTCGGGGTCATAAACCGCAAGACCCGCACGACGTGTGCCGAGGTGAGAATGATAATCCACACCGAAAAACAAGTCAAATACACAATCGTCCTTTGATACTGCTCCGAAAAATCCTCCCATAACTGCCTCCTTATATTTGTTTATTTTATTATATCAAATACATTCTAAAAATAAAATAGTAATATACACCAAAAAAAGGCGCACTTATAGTACGCCTTTTTGTTATTTAAACTTGTCGAAAAAGCCTTTTTTGCCGGGATTCTTCGGCGGCTTATACGTCTTGTCAAACTCCTTGAGGAGATTTGCCTGCTCAGCTGAAACATTCGTCGGGATATCAACAACGACAGTAACAAACATATCGCCCTTGCCGACGCCGTTAAGCCGCTGAATACCCTTGCCCTTGAGCTTGAATACCTCGCCCGGCTGAGTTCCCGCAGGCATATTATACTTGATGTCGCCCTCGAGAGTAGGCACGCGCAGCTCTGCGCCGAGCGTAGCCTCGACAATGCTGACATGCTTGACATAGTGTAAATCGTAACCGTCGCGCTCAAAATTCTTATGCGCGCGCACATTTACGACAACCTTAAGGTCGCCGGCAGGACCGCCGTTAACGCCGCTGTCGCCGTAGCCGCGCAGGTTAACAACCTGGCGGTTGTCGATACCTGCAGGGATGTCAATATCAACCTTCGTGCGTTTTCTTACCTTGCCCTTGCCCTGACATTTCGGGCACGGGTTCTCAACAATCTTACCTCTTCCGCCGCAGCGCGAGCAAGTAGTCTGAGTGTTAATTGTGCCGAGGATAGACCTCTGCTGAACGTTTACGAAGCCTCTGCCCTGGCAGTCGGGACAAGTCGTCGGAGATGTACCCTCCGCCGCGCCTGTGCCGTGGCATTTAGAACAGTCCTCCACGCGCGACACGTCAACGGATTTCTTGCAGCCCTTTGCAGCTTCTTCAAACGTGATTGTTACAGCGCTCTGGATATCTCTGCCCTTGCGAGGAGCGTTAGGATTACGCGCACCGCCGCCGAAACCGCCGCCGCCAAAAAACGACGAGAAGATATCGCCGAGGTCAATATCTCCCTCAAATCCTCCGAAGCCGCCGCCGAAACCGCCTGCGCCCTGTCCTGCGCCAAAATTCGGGTCTACTCCGGCAAAGCCGAACTGGTCGTAACGAGCCTTCTTCTGAGGGTCGGAGAGAACCTCGTAAGCCTCGTTGCACTCCTTGAACTTTGCCTCTGCCTCGGCGTCGTCCGGGTTGAGGTCGGGGTGATATTTCTTGGCAGTTTTTCTATATGCTTTTTTGATTTCATCATCGGAAGCGCTCTTGCTTACGCCGAGCACTTCATAATAATCTCTTTTGTTCTCAGGCATATCTGCCCTCCGTAGTTATATGTATATTCGGGCGGATATTATCCGCCCGTATTGAGCCTTGAGCCTGTGAAGCTTAGTTTTCGTCTACCTCTGTGTAATCGGTATATCCGTCGTCAGGCTGTGCGCCTGCGCCCTGCGTCGGGTCGCCCTGAGGAGCGCCCTGAGCTGCCTGCGCCTGCTGATAAAGCTTCTGTGAAACCTCATAGAACTTGTTTGTCAAATCTTCCTGAGCGGACTTGATAGCGTCGTTGTTGTCGCCCTTAAGCGCTTCCTTGAGCGCACCGAGCTTAGTCTCAAGCGCTGACTTATCGTCTGCGGAGAACTTGTCGCCGTCGTCAGCGAGCATTTTTTCCGTCTGATATACCATCTGGTCCGCGTTGTTACGAAGGTCAACAGCTTCTCTCTTCTTCTTATCCTCTTCTGCAAACTGCTCAGCCTCGCGGACAGCCTTGTCAATATCCTCCTTGCTCATATTTGAAGAAGCTGTGATACTGATTTGCTGCTCCTTGCCTGTGCCGAGATCCTTAGCAGATACGTGAACGATACCGTTTGCGTCGATATCAAAAGTTACCTCAATCTGCGGAACGCCGCGTCTTGCAGGAAGAATTCCGTCAAGGTGGAACATACCAAGAGTCTTGTTGTCCTTTGCAAATTCTCTTTCACCCTGAAGAACGTGAACCTCTACAGAGGTCTGATTATCTGCAGCAGTTGAGAAAATCTGAGACTTCTTAGTCGGGATAGTAGTATTTCTCTCGATGATAACTGTATTTACGCCGCCCATTGTTTCGATACCGAGTGAAAGCGGAGTAACGTCGAGGAGAAGGAGTCCCTTAACATCGCCGCCGAGTACGCCGCCCTGGAGAGCAGCGCCCATAGCAACGCATTCGTCAGGGTTAATGCCCTTGAACGGCTCTTTGTGAGAGAAGTTCTTGATTGCGTCCTGAACTGCAGGAATACGCGTTGAACCGCCGACAAGGAGAATCTTGTCAATCTCGTTCATCGAAAGTCCCGAGTCGCTCATAGCCTGGCGAACAGGACCCATCGTAGCTTCAACAAGGTCTGCTGTCATCTCGTTAAACTTAGCTCTTGAAAGAGTCATCTCAAGGTGCTTCGGGCCTGTTGCGTCTGCTGTGATGAACGGAAGTGAAATCTGAGCTGTTGTCATACCTGAAAGGTCAATCTTTGCCTTTTCTGCTGCTTCCTTAATACGCTGCATAGCCATCTTGTCTGATGAAAGGTCGATACCGTTCTGAGCCTTGAACTCAGCAACAAGCCAGTTCATAATTTTCTCGTCGAAATCGTCGCCGCCGAGACGGTTGTTACCTGCTGTTGCAAGTACTTCCTGAACTCCGTCGCCCATCTCGATAATAGATACGTCGAAGGTGCCGCCGCCGAGGTCGTAAACCATAACCTTCTGGTCGTCTTCCTTGTCAATACCGAATGCGAGAGCAGCTGCAGTAGGCTCGTTGATAATTCTCTTAACGTCAAGACCCGCGATTTTACCTGCGTCCTTAGTTGCCTGGCGCTGTGAGTCGGTGAAGT
>CAMPAT010000043.1 GCA_946633275.1 uncultured Clostridia bacterium | reverse complement strand
CGAAATGCCTATACAAATTGAATTGTATTTGCTGTTTTCGCAAGGAGCGTAGCTGTTTACAAGAAAGCCGTTTATTACCTGTGCGTCTTCGTAAATATCGACAGTTACGTTGTCGGGAATTCTTGCCTTGCGCTTGCTCTCGTCATAGATATTACAGCAAGAATAAAAGCAGACGTCTGCCCGATGTTCAAGCGCTTTTTTAAGCGCAATTTCGCAAGTGCGTTTGTCGATATAATCGTCTGAGTCGACGAACATCACGTAGTCGCCGGTCATAACGTCAAGACCGTTGTTTCTCGCCATACCGAGCCCGGTATTCTTCTTATGAATGACTTTTATCCTGCCGTCTTTCTTTGCCCATTCGTCGCAGAGTGATGGGCAGTTATCGGGCGAGCCGTCGTCGACTAAGATTATTTCTATATTTTCATATGTCTGCTTAACAAGATTGTCCACGCATCTGTCAAGATATTGCTCGACCTTGTAAACGGGAACGATTATGCTGATTTTTTCATCCATTGTTAATTTGTTTATCCTTCTGCTCGTTAATACGAATTCGCTTCTTTACGAATTCGTCAACCGTGCCTATCTTCCTTGCGGGAGCGCCTCCCCATATTTCACCCTCGGGGATATCCTTCGTTACTACCGAGCCTGCGGCAACTATTGCATTCGGGCCGATTTTTGTATCGTAAAGCACAATGCTGTCGGCGCCTATAACGCAGTCGTCGAATATTTCAATCTTGCCCACGTGATTATGTGCGTTTGCGCCCATTGCGGTAAACTCGGGATAGTTCTCATTTTTTACGAGCATATTATTTATTATGTCGTGAGTTATGAAGCGAACGCCGCCGCAGATGTGAACGTTGTTGTGCAGAAAAACGAGCTCCGGCTCGTTTGGTATTGTTTTTGCATACCAAGCGCAGTTTTCTCCGAAACTGCCGAAAATGTTCAGACTTCTTAGATATTCGGTGCGCTTAGGCGTAGTTTTGATAAGCATAGCTTTAATCATAATGAAATAACGCGACTTGTTTGTCATAATCCTCACCAAATTACTATTTTTGATTTATGCGCCTTTTGCCTCTGCGTTCATCTCGCACGTTGAGAGCGCGTCGAGCTCTTCTTTTGTAACTTTACCGTCGCGGAAGTCGCGGCAGATTTTGTTTTCGTACATCGAGTACTTCTTGTCTATGAAAAAGCGCAGGAACTTATGCTTTATTACCCACGCAGCAGGCACCCAGATATATTTGTGCATAGCAGGTGAGACAGAGCCTATCATCCAGCAGTTTCTGTCGCAGGAGCGAACTTTTTCTCTCACTTTGTCAGCTTGCTCGCTGTTCCATATTTCATCAAAGCTCTGCTCGTTAAGGTTGCCCATAACCTCCTTGTCCTTTGTTCCGTTACAGGGCATAACGTCGCCGTACGGGTCAATGAAGAAGGTGTCAAACGCCATATCGCACGGAAGCAGGCGCTTTTGGGAATAGATGTAATTGATAAGTCCGTGGTTGAAATACGCGCGGAACCACTTTTTCGGTTCGTTTGATTTGAGAAGCTCGTTAATCAGAGCTTCAAAATTCGCAGCAACCATCGGGCGGTCGTGAATGATGTTTTTATCTTCTACAAAATAGAACGAGTTGTGCAGCGAAGCCGTCGCAAACTCCATATTCATCTCGTCGCTGAGCTTATAAAGCGGGACTAAATCGGGTGCGTTCATATCCTGTACCGTCATTCCGAAACCGACGTCAGGGTGCTTCATCTCGACTAGCTTTTTGAGCGTTTCGTATCCCTTGTTAAATCCGTCGTCAAGTCCGCGGATTGTATTGTTTGTGTCTTCAAGCCCTTCGATTGAAATGCGGATTCCGACTTTCGGGAACTCTTTGCAGAGGTCGATTATTCTGTCTGTGAAAAAGCCGTTTGTGGAAATTACAATTCTGTCGCTTTTCTTATACAGCTCGCGGACGATTTCCTTAAGGTCGTCGCGTATGAAAGGCTCGCCGCCCGTAATGTTCGTAAAATACATTCTCGGCAGCTTTTTTATTGTATCTATTGTGAGCTCTTCCTCAGGCTTTGAGGGCTCTTTGTAACGGTTGCACATTGTGCAGCGCGCGTTACAGCGATAAGTCACAATAATTGTTCCGTTTAATTTTTTTGTGGTAGACGCCATTTCGTTTCTCCCCGGCTGTTTTTGAGTTATCTGACACCTTAGATTTGGGTTCTTCTGTGTTTCAGTCAGACAAAACTTGTTATCCGTTATACCTCGGAGTATATTGCTATGAGCTTTCTGCAGTACTCCTCTGCGTCGTCGAATGACGCGTTCCTGCAGTTTTGGATATAATTGTCGTTTTTATCTTTGTCTTCCCAGAGCTTAATTATCTTATCCCTGAGTTCTTGCTCGTTTTTAGGGCAGAACAGCTCGCCTGTTTTGCCGCTGTCGATTAGTTCGGGAATTCCGCCTATATCTGAGCCTACAACGGGCGTGCCATGAATAATGCTCTCCATCACGGAGAAGGGGCAGTTTTCATACCATTCGGAGGGATAAACGCTGAAGCGGGCTTCGCTGATTAACTGCTCTAATTCTTCGCCCGTCTTAAATCCGACATTTTTAATGTTGCTTACTTTGTTTATCTCGTCTTCAAGCGCTCCGCTTCCTGCGAAAATGAATTGAACCTCGGGAAGCAATTTGCATACGTTTATCAGCGTTTTAATTCCTTTTTCTTCAGAAAACCTGCCGAAGTATAAAACGTAGTCTTTCTTCTGATACTGTGTTTTTCTTGGTTTATCAATGAAATTATGCAGCTCAAATGTTTTTTCTGCAAAAACGGGATTAGTATCCATTTTGCTTTTTAAAAACTCGCTGCAGCAGATTATCTCGTCTATGTATTTGTAAGTGCCGAGAGCTTTGTACAGAGTTGCCTCCGCCGTTCCGACAATGCTCTTCGCTTTTGAAGAATGAATGCAGTTCTTCTTTGCGCAGTTTATGAAGTGACCGCCTATGCAGTCCTCGCAAGTATTGCCGCTCACGTCAAACATCATATGATTCGGACAGACAAGCTGATAATCGTGAGCAGTAAAGATGATTTTTAATTTTTTGTCCGCGTGCTTTCTGTAATCCTGCGCGGCGTATATAATGCTCGGAGTGAGCTGATAGTTAAAGTTGTTAATGTGGATTATATCCGGCTTGAAATCGCTGAGCACATTTTTCATCTTGCGCCGCGCTTCTGATGAGTAAACTGTCTTGACGGGGTAGGTGAGCTTGCCGAGCTTGCTTCCGCCGTGGAAGTCCATATCCTGCGTGTACTGCTCAGCGTGGTTGCCCACGCACCTGCCCTCGTGCTCCATACCGAAGTACTGTACCTCGTGACCTAAAGCGCGAAGCTGTTCGCCGAGCTTGAAGATATATGTTTCCGAGCCGCCGTTCGGGTGCAGAAACTTGTTTACCATCAGGATTTTCATTTTATCATACCTTCGTATAATTCAAGTGTTTTTTCAGTCGTGTATTGCCAGCTGTATTTTTTGCCGATGTAATCTGCGCTGTTTTGTTTAAGGTTTTCAATTCTGCTTTTATCGATGAGAAGCGCAGAAAGCTTTTCAGCGAGCGAATTTTCATCGCCTTTTTTGAAATACTCTGCCATATCGCCGCAAACTTCAGTACATTCAGGAATGTTTGACGTCAGACAAGCGTTACCGTAGCTCATAGCTTCAAGCAGGCTTATCGGCATACCCTCAAGGTCGCTCGGCAGGCAGTAAATATAAGCGTTTGAATATAGTTCTCTCAGCTCGTCGCCCTGCACAAAGCCCGTAAAGATTACGTCCTCGCCTGCGATATTTCTGAGTGTGATTTCGTATTCGCTCGTATGGCTTGCGCCGCCGGCGATAACGAGCTTTTTATCGACGTCGATTTTCTTATATGCGTTTATTAAGTAGTGTACTCCTTTTTCCGGGACGAGTCTGCCGAGGAAGAGTATGTAGTCGTCCTTGTCAAGGGCGTACTTTGTTTTTATGATGTCTGCATTCCTTCGCTCAGGCTGTTCTATTCCGTTGGGAAGATATACGGTTTTTCTGCCGTAGGTATATTCAAAATATTTCTGCACGTTCTTTGAGAGCACGATGATTTCGTCAGCATATTTCGCCGCGCATTTTTCCCCGTGTTTCAGAAAACGTGTTGCAAATCCGCCCCATTTTGCTCTCTGCCAGTCGAGTCCGTGGATAGTCGCGACGCACCTTTTGCGAAAAAGTTTTGCAATCGGAAGCATAGCGCAGGGACCTTCGGCGTGGAAATGAATAACGTCGTATTTTTTGAAACAGGCGCATAAAGTCGCAAAAAAGCTGTAAACTACAGCATTTAGCTTAGCGCTGTCAGGAGTTTTAATCCATTTGATTTTAACTCCCTGCCACTCGTTTACAGCGGTGTATTCCTTGCCTGCTATGTGCTCACTTTTTCTGTTGTATGCGCACACCTCGTGTCCGAGGGCAGCCATGCGGCTTGACAGTTCGCCCACAACAATCTCAATTCCGCCCTCGCGGGACGGTATTCTTTTGTGACCAATCATAGCAATTTTCATTCGGTTATTCTGCTCCCTTGTGAATTAAAACAACGTAAATTGTTTTTAACAGAATTCTTATATCAAGTCCTATTGACCACTCGTCAATATATTTGCAGTCGAGCTTAACCACCTGCTCAAAATCGGTAATTTCGCTTCTGCCGCTAACCTGCCACATTCCCGTAATACCGGGGCGCATTGACAGTCTGCGCTTATGCCTGCTCTCGTACTGCTCGAATTCCTCGATTGTCGGAGGACGCGTGCCTATTAAACTCATATCGCCTTTGAGGACATTGAAAAATTGCGGCAGCTCGTCTATGCTGAATTTTCGGATGAAGCTGCCCACTTTAGTAATTCTCGGGTCGTTCTCCATCTTGAACATATGTCCTTCCATCTTGTTTGCTGCGACAAGCTCAGCCTTGCGTTCTTCCGCGTCGGCATACATTGAACGGATTTTATAAATATTAAAGAGTCTGCCGTTTTTGCCTACTCGCTGCTGCTTGAAAATCAGAGGTCCGTCAGACTCTCTCTTGAGCGGATAAGCTACAAGCGCCATAGCGATTAAAGCGACGATACATCCGATTAAGCCTGCGAAAATATCAAAGATACGCTTTGCGGCGAGCGCAGCTGTGTTGTGCTGAGCGGCGGCAAAGGTTGCCATCGGATATCCTGCGTAAACTCTGCAGTTTATGTTATCGAATTTGCTCTCATCGAGCATTCTTGCGAGTCGCGGAATGTTGAGATGAACGGTGATTCCCATATCCTCAAGCTCCTCTACGAGCTCCTGGAGATTCTCGTCATTGTCGGTGTTGAGATTTATGAACACCTCATCGAGCGGCGCAGAGCGAATCCACTCCATAAAGCTATCGTCGCAAGACACAACGGGAATATCGTGAATGCTCTTCGGAAATACTTCCCGCGTGTAAGCAGGCGCGCCGCCCGCCATAGCAGGAGCTTCTGCAAAAACTCTGTCCGCCAGAATTATGCCCGAAACGTTGAGCGACCAGTCCTGCTTAATTCCTTTTATGAATTCGTCGGCAATATCGCTCGTCGTGATTATTCCGACAATCGCAGCCGTTTTGCTCGTCGTAAAGAAGCCTGTAATCCAGCGCTTGAGGAAATACTTTTCCGGGAAGAGCAGGAGCGTAAACAGTATGAAGCTCGAGATGAGCATATAGCGCGATTCGATAATCGGGCTTTTAATGAGGAGTATGAACGCCGAGAATATAACGTATGTAAGCGAAGTGTTTCGCAGGATTGATATAATCTCGTGTCTGCGGTCGCGACGTTTGATATCAAGGCTTGAATAGAAGCCTGCGAACACAACGATGTACGCAAACAGCATAGCGATGAAGTATCTTGCCCATTCACTTGCAGGATAGTCAAGAATCTTCGGTATTGCGAAGTGAAAGACAACGTAAGATATTAAGTTTGCAACAGTAAGACATACAAGGTCAGAGAAAAATTCCAGCCAGAACTGAACCTTACCTCGCTTGTTCATTAAATCACCTTAGTATCAGTTGTAGTTATAGTTATAATTGTAGTTGTAATTATAGTTGTATCTTCTGTAGTAAGAATAATACTTTTTCTTGTCGGAGCTTACGTCGTTAAGGACGAAGCCGAGAATGTCTGCGTTAATCTGGCCGAGATTTGATACGGTGAGTTTAACGTCGTTGATGTTAGTTGTATCCGTCTTTACAATCAGGATGTATCCTGTTACTTTCTGTGCGAAGAGAGTAGCGTCTGTTACTACGTTAATCGGCGGAGTGTCGATGAATACGCAGTCATAATGCTCGCGTACGAATTCGAGCAGCTTGTCCATCCTGCCTGAAGAGAGAAGCTCTGCAGGGTTCGGAGGAATTTTGCCTGCCGTGAGCACGGAAAGATTTTCGATATTCGTCTTGCTTACTGAAATGCTGTCCGTTAACCCTGCAAGAATTTCACTAAGTCCGTTTTTAACGGGGATTGAGAACATTCTGTGCATTGTGGGGTTACGCATATCAGAGTCGATGATGAGCGTCTTCTTGCCCATTTGTGCGAAGCTTACTGCAAGATTAATTGTGTTGATAGTTTTGCCGTTATTTGCAGTCGGGCTTGTTATTACGAATACGGGGCACTTTTC
>CAMPAT010000042.1 GCA_946633275.1 uncultured Clostridia bacterium | reverse complement strand
CAATAACAGTCTGCCGACGTTTAATATCAATTCTCATACCGAGAAGCGTGTTAATAAGACATATACCGTCAGCGCCTGCCTCTTCGCAAGCTTTAGCAATAGATACGATATCGGTTACATTAGGACTGAGCTTGATGAACACAGGCTTTTCGGTAACAGCTTTTACTGCTCTTGTAACCTCTGCGGCAGACTCAGGCTGAGTGCCGAAGCTCATTCCGCCGCCGTGTACATTCGGGCAGGATACGTTTACTTCAAGCATACCCACCTGCTCTTCCTTATCAAGAAGCTCGCAGGTATAGGCATAATCTTCAACAGAAAAGCCGGAAACGTTCGCAATTACCTTTTTATTAAAATACTCTTTCATTTCAGGCAGCTCGTGCTCGATAACGTGATGAACTCCGGGATTTTGAAGTCCGACAGCATTAATCATTCCGTTTTTGCATTCCGCAATACGTGGAGTCGGATTGCCGAAGCGAGCGTCTTTAGTAGTGCCCTTGAAGGAAAATGAACCGAGGATGTTAATATCATAATAATCCTTAAACTCTTTGCCGAAGCCGAAAGTACCCGAAGCAGGAACAACGGGGTTATCCATCTGCATTCCTGCGAGATTTACAGACAAATCTACCATATTATTTCCTCCTTTACGAGAACAGGGCCGTCTTTACATATGCGCTTATTGCCGTACTTAGTTTTGCAGGTGCAGCCCATACAAGCGCCGAATCCGCATCCCATTCGCTCCTCAAAGCTGAACTGACCGCTGACGGAGGTTGCGCTGTATACCGCCTTAAACATCGGAAGCGGACCGCAAGTGTAAAAGTAATCAAAATCTATTTTGTCAAACGCATCTGTAACAAAGCCTTTTACTCCATACGAGCCGTCAACAGTAGTAATAATAGTATTGCACCCGAGCGTTTTAAACTCGTTTTCATAAAACACCTCGTCTTTTGTATTAAAGCCAAGGATAACAGCAGGCTTCTGACCGCTTTTTATGAGCTCTTTGGCGAGGTTATACATCGGCGGAACACCAACTCCGCCGCCGATAAGCAGCGGTTTAGTTGATTTTGAAACGTCGAAGCCGTTTCCGAGCCCCGTAAGGCAGTCAAGCATTTCGCCTGCTGACAAGTTGCTCATATGCTCCGTGCCTTCGCCGACAACCTTATAAATAATAGTTATTGTTGAGTCGTCGTAGTCGCATACAGAAATAGGTCTGCGAAGGAAAAGTCCGTCGAGCTTGATGTTTATAAACTGTCCGGGTGCGATGATAGAAGAAGTATCGCCTTCAAGAACCATTTTATAAACATCTTTAGTTAATTTTATATTAGATAAAACTTTATACATTTTATTCCTCATCAATAGTTGATACGCCGAGCGTAATTTCTTCAAGTACGTCAAGGAGAACCTTAACTGTATCGAGAGACGTAAACATAGTAACGTTATTATCGACTGCCGCACGTCTGATTGAAGAGCCGTCAGAGTGTGAGTCGCCGGCGTTGATATCAATTGTATTAATAACGTATGCTATATGACCCTGACGGAGAGCCATAAGTATTTCATCGCTCTCGTCAGCAGTAAGCTTATGACGCAGACGAGTTCTGATACCGTGCTCTTTGAGATACTTTGCGGTGCCCTCTGTAGCCTCAATATTGAAACCAAGGTCGTAAAAGCGTTTAATCAGCGGAAGCGCCGCCGGCTTATCATTATCGGCTATTGTAGCGAGAACAGTACCGTAATTGGCAACATTCATTCCCGAAGCCTGAATAGCCTTATACAGCGCTCTTGTAAGGCTCTTGTCGTAGCCTATGGCTTCACCGGTAGATTTCATTTCAGGTGAAAGGTATGTATCCATACCCTTGAGCTTGCTGAATGAGAAAGCAGGAGCTTTTACGTACCATCTGCTCTTCTCAGGCGGGTAAACTTTATTTATTCCCTGCTCTTTAAGTGGATGGCCGAGAATAACCTGAGTTGCAATATGCGCCATAGGTACTGAAGTTGCCTTAGATAAAAACGGAACTGTTCTTGACGAACGCGGATTAACCTCTATAACAAACACGTCGTCGTTGTCGTCTGCTATGAACTGAATGTTGTAAAGACCGATAATTCCTATCGCCTTGCCGAGTCTGACAGTATAGTCGATAATCTTGTCTTTAACTGCCTGATTAACTGAGAAAGTGGGATATACAGAGATACTGTCGCCTGAATGAACGCCCGTGCGCTCAACGTGTTCCATAATTCCGGGGATGAATACGTCCTCACCATCGCAGATAGCGTCGACTTCAAGCTCTCTGCCCATAATGTATTTATCAACAAGAACAGGCTGTTCTGTATTTATTTCTACAGCAGTCTGAAGGTAATGTCTGAGCGAGTCCTCATTAGCTACAATCTGCATAGCGCGTCCGCCGAGTACAAAGCTCGGGCGAACAAGAACAGGATACCCGATATCATTAGCGACCTTAACGCCTTCTTCAATATTAGTAACTGCGAGTCCTTTAGGCTGCGGTATGCCAAGGCTCTCCATTACCTTTTCAAACGAGTCGCGGTTTTCGGCTCTGTCAATAGCGGCAACGTCTGTACCGATTATCGGAACTCCGAGAGCGTCAAGAGGCGGAGCAAGGTTAATAGCAGTCTGTCCGCCGAGAGATACTACGATTCCGAGCGGTTTTTCCAGCTCGATAATGTTCATTACATCTTCAACGGTCAGCGGCTCGAAATACAGCTTATCTGAAGTTGTATAGTCAGTCGATACAGTCTCGGGGTTATTATTGATTATTATTGCCTCATATCCGGCTTCTCTGATAGACCAGATAGCATGAACTGTTGAATAGTCGAACTCAACGCCCTGACCGATACGAATAGGACCTGAACCGAGAACGATAATTTTCTTCTTATCGCTGACGATTGACTCATTCTCTTCTTCGTAAGTTGAATAGAAATACGGAACGTATGAATCAAACTCGGATGCGCAGGTGTCAATCATTTTGTAAACAGGAAAAATATTGTTTTCCTTACGAAGCGCAAACACCTCAGCTTCAGTCATATTCCACATCATACCGATAAACTTGTCAGATACGCCCATTTTCTTCGCATCTTTAAGCGTTTCTATATCGCCGACGTTTACTGCAAGCTGTTTTTCAAACTCAACAATATTTCTGAACTTATCGAGGAAAAACATATCAATTTTAGTCGCGTTATATATCAGGTTAAGGTCTACGCCAAGCCTGATAAGCTGCGCAATCGCAAACAGTCTGTCGTCTGTGCCGTTTCTGATATAATCAATAAGCTCCGTTTCCGAAAACTCATCAAACTTCTTGTCATAAAGGTGGCAAACGCCTGTTTCAAGCGAGCGAATGGCTTTAAGCAGGCTTTCTTCCATCGTTCTGCCGATAGCCATAACCTCGCCGGTAGCCTTCATCTGCGTATTAAGAGTATTGTTTGCGTCCGCAAATTTATCAAACGGGAAACGAGCAATTTTCGACACAACATAGTCGAGAGTAGGCTCAAATGAAGCAGGAGTATTCGCAATCTGTATTTCGTCAAGGTGCATACCGACAGCAATTTTTGCGCTGACTCTTGCAATCGGGTAGCCTGAAGCCTTTGAAGCGAGCGCAGACGAGCGTGACACACGCGGATTAACCTCTATGAGATAATAATCAAATGAATGAGGGTCGAGCGCGAACTGAACGTTACATCCTCCCTCAATTTCAAGCTCTCTGATAATCTTGAGAGCAGAATCACGGAGCATATGATACTCTTTATTAGTAAGCGTCTGCGAGGGCGCAACAACAACCGAGTCACCCGTATGAACGCCGACGGGGTCGATATTTTCCATATTACAAATGGTGATAGCAGTATCGTTAGCGTCGCGCATTACTTCATATTCAATTTCCTTGTAGCCTTTAATCGACTTTTCGACAAGTACCTGATGTACGGGAGAAAGCGCAAGGGCATTCTTAAGCATAATGCGGCATTCTTCCTCGTTATCGGCGAAGCCGCCGCCCGTACCGCCGAGAGTAAACGCAGGGCGGAGCACGACGGGATAGCCTATTTCTTTTGCAGCTCTTAGTCCTTCTTCAAGGCTGTTTGCAATTTCGCTCGGTAAAACAGGCTCGCCGAGGGTTTCGCAAAGCTCTTTAAAAAGCTCTCTGTCCTCAGCTCTCTCAATTGCCTCAAACGATGTGCCGAGTATTTCAACGTCGCATTCGCGCAGTACGCCTTTTCGCGCAAGCTGAACCGCGAGATTAAGTCCTGTCTGTCCGCCGAGCGACGGAAGAATCGCGTCAGGTCTCTCATGACGGATAATACGCGCCACATATTCGAGCGTAAGCGGCTCCATATAGACCTTATCTGCAATATCAGTATCCGTCATAATTGTAGCAGGGTTTGAATTGATGAGCACTACCTCATAACCCTCTTCTCGAAGAGCGAGACACGCCTGCGTACCCGAATAGTCAAATTCAGCAGCCTGTCCGATTACAATTGGACCTGAGCCGATAACAAGGACCTTGTGAATGTCAGTTCTTTTAGGCATTATTCTCACCCTCCTTCTTCATTAATTCAATAAATTTATCAAAAAGATACGCGCTGTCCTGCGGTCCCGGAGCAGACTCCGGATGATACTGAACAGAAAACAGCTTGTTTTGTGCAGACTCAACGCCCTCTGCCGTGTTGTCAAGCAGGTTTTTATGCGTTAGCGTAAGCTCAGTACCGTCAAGTGAATCAACGTCAACAGCATATGAGTGATTCTGTGAAGTAATTTCAATCTTTCCCGTTTCCATATTCATAACAGGATGATTTCCGCCGCGGTGACCGAATTTCATCTTAAACGTTTTTGCACCAAGTGCAAGAGATATCATCTGATGTCCGAGACAAATTCCAAATATCGGGAGCTTGCCTTTAAGCTCGCGTACTACCTCAATAACGCTCTGAACGTCCTCCGGATTTCCGGGTCCGTTTGAAAGGAAAAGTCCATCGGGCTGCAGCTTCATTATCTCATCCGCCGTGAAATTATAAGGAACGACAGTAACGTTACAGCCTTTTTCATTAAGCTTACGGATAATATTGAGCTTAATTCCGCAGTCTATAGCTACAACGTCGTATTTATGGTTTGGCGTTCTTGAATACCAACGCTTTTTGCACGATACGCGAGATACCATATCAGTCGGTATTTCATATTCACGCACCATTCTGAGCGCCTCGTCATAAGGCAAATCAGCGTCGCAAATCATAACCTTCTGGCTTCCCTCATCGCGAATAATGCGAGTTATCATTCTCGTATCTACGCCGCTTATTGCAGGGATGTCATATTCATCAAGCACCTCGGAAAGAGTCTTAGTATATCTGAAATTAGACGGAAGGTCGTTATACTCTCTGACAATAAGACCGCCCATAGTCGGAACACGAGTTTCGTAATCTTCGTCGGTTACGCCGTAGTTACCGATAAGCGGATATGTCATACATACCATCTGGTCTGTATATGAAGGGTCGGAAATAATTTCCTGATAACCGACCATAGATGTATTAAACACTATCTCGTTAATAGCTGTTTTATCGGCGCCGAAGCCCCAGCCGTAGAACTCCTTGCCGTTTTCAAGCACAATCTTTTTGTTATAAGGCTTCATATACTATTTCTCCTCCCATTACCGTAAGCGTATTTCTTCCGCAGAGCTTCCAGCCCTCAAAGGGCGTTGCCCTTCCGAGAGATAAGAAGTCGTCAGGGTTGACTGTAAATTCATAGCTCAAATCAAGAAGCGCTAAGTCAGCAATCTCGCCGGCCTCGATTTTACCGCCGCCGAGTGAAAACCTTTCACGCGGCTTAACTGACATAATATTTATCAGCTTTTCAAGTGTTATTACGCCGCTTTTTACAAGCTTTGTATAAAGTACGGGGAAAGCCGTTTCAAGTCCGACTATGCCCATTGCAGAGCCTGCAAGTCCTTTTGATTTTTCTTCCTTTGAGTGCGGCGCGTGGTCTGTAGCGATTACGTCAATCGTACCGTCAATCAATCCTTCAAGCAATGCCTGCTTGTCCTCTTCGGACCTGAGCGGCGGGTTCATTTTGAATCTTCCGTCCTCCTGTAAATCCATATCGCATAGTGTCAGATAGTGCGGTCCTGTTTCGCAAGTCACGTCAACTCCGCGAGCTTTTGCCTGCCTTATAATCTCAACACTTTCCTTAGTTGAAATGTGGCAGACGTGATATTTACATCCCGTCTCCTCAGCAAGTTTGCAGTCGCGCTCTATCTGAGCCCACTCGCTTTCAGAGCAGATACCTTTATGTCCATGAAGTTTTGCGTATTCTCCGTCGTGAATGTATCCGCCGTTCAGAAGCTCATTCACCTCACAATGAGCCGAAATGATTTTACCGAGCTTTGCACATTCAGTCATCGCAGATTTCATATCTGCTTCACCCTGCACACCGCAGCCGTCGTCGGAAAACCCTACTGCCAAATCCTTAAGACTATTAAAGTCAACAAGCTCGCCTTCCCCTTTTCTCCCTTTTGTGATAGAAGCGAAGGGGTAAACATTTATGCTTGCGTCACGTCTGATAATATCGAGCTGAACATTAATATTATCAACGCTGTCGGGAACGGGATTGACATTCGGCATTGTGCACACGGCAGTATATCCGGCTTTAGCCGCAGCAGCTGTACCGGCTTTAATCGTTTCTTTATATGAAAAACCCGGCTCGCGAAGATGAACATGAACATCTGCGAAAGCCG
>CAMPAT010000041.1 GCA_946633275.1 uncultured Clostridia bacterium | reverse complement strand
GCCTCAATATTCTTCAGGTCGGCCATACTCCGCAGGGCTTTGGCTTCGGCAGAGCGCTCGATATGGAAATGCTTACTACCTTCGGCGCAACGCTGAATTCAATTGAAGCGCGCGAGCTTATTGATAAGGCTAAAAGCTTCTCGGACGACGACGTTAAGTCTTATCTCGACGACGCAAAAGGCAGAATCAAAGGACTTGAAAGCATTAAGGAAAAGAACGTCCTCGACTTCGCAAGACTTTACAGGGCTTACGACGAGTATGTTAAAGAGAATAACGTCGGCGCTCTTTCATCACGCTGCTGGCCCGATTTCTTTACTGCTTTCGGAACGCCCGTATGCTCTGTCCTCGCTATGCTTAACGACTTGGGCGTTGCGTCCGCATGCGAGGCAGATACTTACGGCGCGCTTACTATGTATATATCTCAGTTCCTTACGGGAAAGCCTGCGTTTTTCGGCGACCCCGTTTCTATGGACGAGGGTGAAAATACTGTAACCTTCTGGCATTGCGGTACGGCGGCTTGTTCGCTCGCTCGCGAGGATACCGGCGCATGCGCAGGGGTCCATTGTAACCGTAAAATCGGACCCACTCTCGAATTTGGCTGCAAGGCTGAAGAAAAGGTTACCATTTTCAGAATCGGTAAGAAGGCTGACGGCACCTTCCGCTTCTTTATTTCGGAGGGCGAGGCTCTCGATAAGCCGCAGCAGTTCTTCGGCACTTCAATTGTCGTAAAGACAAACGGCAACGCGAAGGATACAGTTTACGGCGCTGTTAAAGCAGGCTGGGAGCCGCATTTTGCAGTCGCTATGGGCGGTATCGGAAGCGAGCTTGAGGCACTTGCAAATATGCTTGGTATAGAGGTAGAAAAATTCTGATGTTCAACGTCAAAGAATTATTATTCTTTTTTGTGGTTTTAGTTTCAAACATTATTCAATGTATAACAGGCTTTGCAGGTACGGTTCTTGCCATGCCGTTTTCGATAATGCTTGTCGGCTACAATACGGCAAAGCCTATATTAAATCTGCTCGGAATTGTAGTATCAATCGGCGTTGTGACGATTAACCATAAGGCGCTTAATAAAAAGGAGTTTGGGCGTATTATCCTGACTATGCTTGTTGGTATGGTCGGCGGATTTCTCGTGACGCGCTTCTTCAGCGTGAGTCCTAATCTGCTATATAAGCTCCTCGGCGTTATCGTTATCGGCTTTATGGGTCTCGGCTGTTATCACACTTTTTCAAAGAAATATAAGGAAAAGCAGGAAAAAGCACATAGCGAAAACAAGGAAAAAACAAGCGTATGGTCGTTCGTAGTGCTTGTTATTGCAGGCGTTGTGCACGGAATGTTTTCCTGCGGCGGACCGCTTATGGTCGTGTACGCTTCCGAGCACCTTAAGGGACGTGACGAATTCCGCGTGACTGTCTCCGCAACGTGGTGCGTGCTTAATTCAATCATATTGTTTACAGATGTAAGAGCAGGTCATTTCGACTCTCGCACCCTGCTTCTTACGGGCGTTTCAGTAGTTATTCTTTTTGCGGCGCTTTTTATCGGAAATCTCATTTTCCGCCATATGAACAAGCGGTGGTTTATGATAATCACCTATGTTCTTATGGGTATCAGCGGAGTGTCGCTGTTAATAAAGTAGGGATATTATGACAAAGGCACTTAACCTTCAGTCAGTTAAAAATGAAAACCGTTCGCTGATTTTATATGCGCTCTCGCGCAAGGGAGCTTTGTCGCGTAAGGAGCTTGCTTCGCAGCTCGGGCTTACACCTGCTGCAGTAACGAAAATTTGCGCAGCGCTTATTGAAAAAGGCTATATCCGCGAGTGCGGCGAGGTAGACGCAGACGGCAAAACGGGCAGGAAGGAGATTTTGCTCTCCCTCTGCCTTGACGATAAGCTCTGTTTCGGCATTAACGCCGAAAAGGACGCTGTCACTCTTTCCGTGTCAACGCTCGCAGGAAAACTGCTCAGCAAGAAAAGGCTTCCTTTTACCTCTGATGTCGACGAGGTGATTAAGGAAGGCAGAAGCTTTCTTCACAATTTCGGAAGTATTGATAAGTTTTCGGGCGTCGGCGTTTGTATTATCGGCTCGCTGAGCGAGGACGACTTCGGAATATGGAAGGAGCCTGACCTCAGCGTAAAAATGGAGAATGCCTTCAGACTTCCCGTCGTTATCCGCAATAACGTAAAGGCTTTCGCAGAAAGCGAGCTGATTTACGGCAGAACAAAGAGTACGGGCTCGGTGCTGTTTCTTAAATGGGGACCGGGAGTCGGCTCCGCAATTATTACCGACGGAAGAGTGTTTTCCGGTAATGATTCTTCAGTTACTGAAATCGGACATTATATCGTCAATCCTGCAGGCAGACGCTGCAGGTGCGGACGCTTCGGCTGTCTTGAAACCGAGGTGAGCGAGGACGCTATTTTAAATGAGCTGTCTTCTAAACTGCCACTTGACGAAATACTTAAAAACTGCGATAATAATACTGTAAATATTATTGACCATAAGATAGATATGGTGGCGCTTGCGCTGACAAATACCGCCACTATTCTCGATACTGATAATATTGTGCTGTTTGGCACAATGTTCAATAACGACTTTGTCGCAGATAAGCTGAAAAAGCAATGCACGAGATATAATCATAACCTCAGTTCAGACATTATCAGAGTATCTGAGCTGAACTGCGACGGTGATTATATCGGCGCTTCAGCCATCTGCGCGAAAAAATTTTTCTTCGAAAGCGAGGATTAAAAATGTCAGAAACATCATTAACCCACGGTATTAAATTCAAGGATAAGGTGGGTTACGCACTCGGAGACGCAGGAGGACTCCTTACGTTTTCGCTTATTGGTGCGTTTCAGAATAAGTTTTATACCGACGTTCTCGGCATAAGCCCGGGTAAAATTCTTGTGCTTATTCTTATAGCAAGAATCTGGGACGCTATTAACGACCCGCTCTGGGGCGCGTTTATTCAGTCGAGAAAGCCGAGCCCTAAGGGGCAGTTCAGACCGTGGATTCTCGGATTCTCAGTTCCGCTCGCAATTGCGGCTGCGCTTATGTTCCTCAAGATTCCGGGCTGGTCGGAGGGTCAGTATCTCGCTTACGCTTACATTACATATATTGCATACGGTATGATGTATACCGCCGTTAATATTCCTTACGGCTCGCTTGCTTCCGTTATTACCGATGATGAACTTGAGCGTTCTTCGCTTTCAATGTGGCGTTCAATCGGCGCAGGCGTAGGCGGACTTCCCGGAACAATTATCCTTCCTATGATTGTTTATACCGTAGTGGGTAAGTATCCTAACGGTACAAATATCCAGGTTCTTGACGGCAATAAGCTCTTCTGGTGTATTCTCGTTCTCTGCGTAGTATCTGTCGGCGTTTATTTCGCTCATTATAAGATGACAAAGGAGCGTATCGCACCTCAGAAGAAGGTTAAGGATAAGAATCATAACGCGCTCGCAACGCTTAAGGATTTATCGAAGAACAGAGCCTTCATTATGCTTTGTATCGCTTCTATGCTTCTCATCGCATTCCAGTTCTACTATCAGTCAACGTATATGTACCTGTTTACCGACTATTTCGGAAAGCCGGGACTTTATTCGATGGTATCAATCTGTACATATCTTCCGATGGCTATATTTATTCCTATTATGAATAAGCTCATCACAAAGTTCGGCAAGAAGGAACTGTGCGCTGTCGGTATGGCGTTTGCAACCCTTGCGGTGCTCATTCAGTTTATAATTAAGGATACTTCGCTCGCGAGTCCTTCAAATCCGACTGCGCCGTATATCTTCCTCGGTCTTACGTTCCTTTCAGGACTTGGTCAGACCTTCCTTGTTCTTGAAGTCTGGGCGCTTGTTATGGATGTTATCGATTACCACGAGGTAAGAACAGGCAAGAGAGAAGAAGGTATGACTTACGCTCTGTTCTCATTTACGAGAAAGCTCGGTCAGACTCTCGCAGGCGTTGGACTTAACGCCCTTCTTGCTGCTATCAGCTACGACGGCACTATTACTCAAAACGGCGGAGAGCTTTCAGCAGACGTTATCTCAAATCTTTATAAGATTTCAACTCTCGTTCCTGCAATTATGCTCGCTCTTATGGCAATTGTACTCTTCTTCGGCTACGATTTGTCAAAGAAGAAGCTCGCTTCAATTCATACTGAGCTTCAGCAGCGCAGAGCTGCAGAAAACGCAGACTGATAAACTAATCAATACGGGAGCAAGCCTCCCGTATTGTGTTAATTAACAGGAGTAAATTATGGAAAACAATAAGGTTCATATAGGTTTCGGTTTTCACGTAAACTGTTATCATTCTTATCGCGGAGATACTAACGATAACCTCGGATTCGGCTCAGATATCCGCATTATCCGCCAGATTATCGACGTGCTTAATAAGTGCAACGAGGAGGGCATACCTGTTAAGGGTACCTGGGACAGCGAAAACTTTTTCTCTCTCGAGCAGATTCTCCCCGAGTACGCCCCCGATATTATTGAGGGTATGAAGGAGCGCGTTAACAAGTACGGCGACGAAAACATAATTATGGGTTACTCAAACGGCGCCCTCTCCGCTATGAACGAGGAGGAGTTCGAGGCGTCTATCGAGCTCGCTGTTACTAACGAGCAGAAAAGCGGACTCCTGGATATCTTCGGCGAGTACGAAAAGATTGTTCGTCCTCAGGAGGTTATGTTCACTCCGTCGCAGGTTAAGCTTTATAATAAGACGGGAGTTAAAGCTCTTTGCCTTTACTATTCCTGCGTGCCGTTTGACGCGTTCAGAACTATCGTGCCGAAGCTTCCCGATGAGCTTGCATTTAATCCGCTTAAATATACCTATAAGGGCGAGAGTATGACCATACTCCCGACGTATAATAACTCCGACGTTTGCGACGCAGGCTGCCTGCGCGCTTGGGCAAAGGAACTTCATAAGAAGCAGATTGACGGCGAAATCAACCACGACGTGTTTATTTTCATTAATATGCACGCCGACAGTCCGTTCTGGGAGCCGATGCCTGTTCCGATTATAAAAGGCAAGATTGCGAATTCAAACGGTATTGAAGGTCTCGTGCGCGAGGTTGCAGACCTTGACTACGTTGTTTACGATACTCCGGGCGGATATATCAGGACTCATGAGCCGCTCGGCGAGATTGACTTTACTCACGATACTGCCGACGGTAACTTCACGGGATACGCTTCGTGGTCCGAGAAACCGTATAACCGCAAAATCTGGACAGCCATTGAGCGCGCAAGAGCTATGGCAAAGGTTAACGCAAAGAGCGATTTTGACGCTCCTTCGTTTAAGGACAGAGTACTCCTGCTTTCGACTACTCACTTTGGACTTGCTACACCCGTGCTCAATATCCAGCGCGAAATGAAGGCAAACGAGCTTGCAGATAAAATTATATCTGAGGAAAAAACTGCCCTCGATGTTAATAAGAAACTCACTATCCATAACATTACAGGTTCAAATCTGCAATGTGTTCAGCTGAAACTCAATATCGACATCGACTCCGCAGCTCAGATTAAGCTGAAGTCGAAGGGACTTAAGGATTACGCCGTAATTCCTATGGATGATAAGATGGAGACTGTGTTTGCAATTATGCGCTTTGACAAGGCGCAGAGCAAGTACACGGTTGATATCAGTGCAGATATTCCGCGCGACCCGAAACCGATGAATATCGACCTCAGGACTGATAAACTTGAAATTAAGTTTTCAGTCCACGGTAACATTTATTCCGTTAAAATCGGCGACAGAGAAATCGGCGAAAAGGAATTTCTCAGGAGCTTCATTACATACGGCGGCAAGGAATATGAGTTTGAAAATACGCTTGTATCTCCGCTTGACCTCGGCGGCTCGGGCGAGGGCTTGAGAATTTCCGGCATAATCAACCTTCCGGCTCAGACGGAGCAGGGAAGCTTTGAGTTTGATTTCTTCAAGATGGAGTCGAGCGACGCGATATTTGTACGCACAAATGTTAATTATCCTTATACTCCCGAAACTACTTCAATTTCTACTGAGAATTCATCTCTCGGCAGATTCAGCGATATGAAGTGGACTGAGGCGGTCCCGTTCCAGCTGACTCCCGAGCTCGACGGCGATATAAGAGTTATCAAGCGTAACTTTATGCACGATATTTCCTCGTTCAGAACGCAGTCGTTCCCTGAGTGCGACAAGAAGAATAAGAGTATCGCTTCCTTTAACCATCAGCTTACGGCAGGCGTCGTAGGGCTTGCAGATGAAAATGGCGGACTCATTATCTCGAATGCGCGCCAGGTGCTTAACTCAATGGCGTACTGCCCAATGCGACTTGACGAGGACAAGACTGTTCATATGAACCCGTTTGGACATTATTACGGCGAGCAGCGTCATCATTGGGGCAGAGCGAAGGACCAGATTTTGGCGACTTATACGCTTATCACACCTCAGGGTAAGTCTATCGGTCCTGCGTATAACGGCAATGGCGAAACTGCAATGCTCGCGCTCTTCGGTTTTGAGGGCGCAGAGCCTGATGAAGCACAGCTTTCTGACATTCTCGCCTTCGCAGACGGCGCAGTCGCAACTGATAATGAGGCTGGCGCGCTGACTCCGTTCTACGGCGACAATGTTCGTATCAAAGAGGCAAAAGCAGACGGTATTGAGGAAAATAAGCTTATGAATCCCGTATGGTCCGGTCTTGCAGGCAACATCAAGAATTACGCAACGAAGGGCGTAAGCGCCGTGACGCATATTGTGAAATCACAAATCAAAGCACGGAAGTGATTAGGCC
>CAMPAT010000040.1 GCA_946633275.1 uncultured Clostridia bacterium | reverse complement strand
GCTGCTCAGGCTCTCATCGAGGGCGGCGCAGGCCTTATCTCACAGCACGCTGACTCAATGGGCGCTCCTACAGCTTGCGAGAACGCAGGTATTCCTGACGTTTCATACAACGGCTCAACTGTTAAGGCTTGCCCGAACACATTTATCGTATCCTCAAGAATCAACTGGGCTCCATACTTCAAGCACATCGTTGAGTGCGTACAGAAGGGCGAGGCTATCGAGGCTGACTGGACAGGCACAATCGCTACAGGCTCTGTAGAGCTTACTGAGGTTAACGAGGCTGCTGCAGCTAAGGATACTCAGGCTAAGATGGACGAAGTTAAGAAGGGTCTTGAGGACGGTTCAATCAAGGTATTTGATACTAAGAACTTCACAGTTACTGTTGACGAAGCTAAGCAGCTCAACACTAAGGCTACTGTAGACGCAAACGGCGTTCTTACAGGCTATCAGGCTGACGTTGATACTGACGAAGCATTCGCAGGCGACACAGAGGTTGTTAAGGACGGCGCATTCAGCGAGTCTGAATTCCGTTCAGCTCCTTACTTTGATATTAACATTGACGGTATCACTCTTCTCAACACCGCATTCTAACAATATCAAAATATCATAACAATGGCCGTGGCTGTATTTTGCAGTCACGGCTGTAATCGCTATTATACGCGTTTACCATTTTATCCGCGGAGGCGCGGAGGTTAGTGTGAAAAATCCCACTAACTAAATTATATTGCCCTCAAAATTTGCCTGCGGCATAATTTTGAGATGGCTGTAATCACCATAAACGCCTGTTCAGGCAACGCAGGTGTTCGGTGATTTTTAATGAACTATTTGTTGCCTGAAAGGCTATAGTGATTAATATGAGCGAAAAAATTGCACTCGAATTAAAAGGTATAACCAAAGCATTCGGTACGAAGGTAGTTGCAAATAAAAACGTTGATTTAAAGGTATATAAGGGCGAAATTCTGTCTATCCTCGGCGAAAACGGCTCAGGCAAGACGACCCTTATGAATATGGTGTCGGGTATCTATTTTCCCGACGAAGGCAAGATTTTTGTAAACGGCGAGGAAGCAGTTATCGCCTCACCGAAAGATGCGTTTAAATACCGCATAGGTATGATTCATCAGCACTTTAAGCTGGTAGATATCTTCTCTGCCGCCGAAAATATTGTTCTTGGCATTGACGACGGCAAAAAATTTAATATGAAAAAAGCCAAGAAGGACATTAAGAAAATTACCGACCAATACGGTTTTGTTATTGACCTTGACAAGAAGGTTTACGAGATGTCTGTATCCGAAAAGCAGACAGTAGAAATTATCAAGGTGCTTTACAGAGGCGCGGATATTCTTATTCTTGACGAGCCGACCGCTGTACTTACACCTCAGGAAACAAGTAAATTATTTGACGTTCTCCGCAATATGAAGGCGGACGACAAGTCAATTATCATAATAACTCACAAGCTGCACGAGGTGCTCGAGATTTCTGACAGAGTCGCAACTCTGCGCAAGGGCGAAAATGTCGGCACGGTGCTTACTAAGGACGCAACCGAAGCTTCACTTACGGAAATGATGGTGGGCGAAAAGGTTGACCTTAATATTGAAAGAAAAGACCCTAAGAACCCTGAACCTCGCCTCGTAGTTAAACGACTCAACGTTAAGAACCGCGACGGCTCGAAGGCGCTTACCGACATCAATTTCACCGTGAACAGCGGCGAAATTCTCGGTATCGCAGGTATTTCAGGCTCGGGACAGAAGGAGCTTCTTGAAGCAATCGCAGGTCTGCAGAAATGCGAAAAGGGGTCGAGCATTCTGTTCACTGACTCAGACGAGGTTGAGCAGCAGCTTGTCGGCAAATCGCCGCGTGAAATCCGTAAGCTCGGCGTAGCAATGTCTTTCGTCCCTGAGGACAGACTCGGTATGGGTCTTGTCGGCAATATGGATATTACCGATAATATGATGCTTCGTTCTTACAAGAACGGCAAGGGCGAATTCCTCGACAGAAAGAAGCCGAAGAAGCTTGCTGAGGATATAATTGAAGAGCTCGAGGTCGTTACTCCGAGCACATCCACTCCCGTTCGTCGCCTGTCAGGCGGTAACGTGCAGAAGGTGCTTGTAGGACGTGAGATTGCGCTTGAGCCGAGAGTTCTTATGGTTGCTTATCCCGTCCGCGGACTGGATATCAACTCATCATATATGATTTATAACCTTCTCAATAAGCAGAAGGAGGAGGGCGTTTCGATTATCTTTGTCGGTGAGGACCTCGACGTTCTTATCGCTCTTTGCGACAGAATTATGGTTATCAATTCCGGCAATATCACCGGAGTTGTCGACGGTAAAACCGCGAAGAAAGAGGAAATCGGACTCCTTATGACTAAGAGTGTAAACGGAAAGGGGGACGCTGAAAATGAGCAGTAATACTAACGCAAAAAAACATGAACCTCTGTTTCATATCGCGAAGCGCGAGGGTATGCCTGCGCTTAATGCAACGCTTATACGTTTCGCTTCCGTAATTGCGGCGCTTATAGTTTGCGCTATCGTAACTATGGCGCTCAGCGGCGAAAACCCGATTAGAGTTTATGCCACAATGCTTAACGGCGCATTCGGCTCCACAAGACGTTTCTGGAATCTTCTGCAGGAGCTCGCGATGCTGCTTTGCGTTTCGCTTGCCGTAACTCCTGCGTTTAAAATGCGATTCTGGAATATCGGCGCGGAGGGACAGGTGCTTATCGGCGGTCTTGCTTCCGCAACGTGTATGATTCTTATCGGCGATAAGCTGCCAAACGCGCTGCTTCTCATCACGATGATTATTGCGAGCATACTCGCAGGCGCTATCTGGGCGCTCATCCCCGCAGCCTTCAAGGCTACGCTTGATACGAACGAGACGCTGTTTACCCTTATGATGAACTATGTCGGCATTCAGCTCGTTGCATATTTCTCACGTGTTTGGGAAAACCCGAAGGGCTCGGGTGCAATCGGCGTTATTAATCCGTCAACTCAGGCAGGCTGGCTCCCTGCGATTGCAAATCAGCGTTATCTGTTTAATATTCTCGTTGTGCTCGCGCTTACAGTATTTATGTACGTTTATCTTAAGTACAGCAAGCACGGATACGAGATTTCCGTAGTCGGCGAGTCGCAGAACACAGCGCGCTATATCGGGCTTAACGTCAAGAAGGTAATTATCAGAACAATGCTTCTTTCCGGCGCAATGTGCGGTATCGCAGGCTTCCTGCTTGTAAGCGGCACAAGCCAGACGATAAATACTTCAACGGCAGGCGGCAGAGGCTTCACCGCGATTATGGTGTCCTGGCTTGCGAAGTTTGACCCATTCGTTATGATTCTTACTTCGTTCCTGCTTGCGTTTCTCCAGATGGGTTCAAAGCAGATTTCAACCGACTTCGGTCTTGACGAGTCGTTTTCAGAAATCCTTACAGGTATTATCCTGTTCTTCATTATCGGCTGCGAATTTTTCGTAAATTACGAAGTGAGGTTTAATAAGCACGGTAAGGAGGGAAAGTAATATGGCATTCTTAAGTTCATTAATTTCGATATTCCCCCGTGCAGTAATGCAGGGCATCCCGATTCTTTACGGCGCGACAGGCGAGATTATGACCGAGAAATCGGGTAACCTTAATCTCGGTATCCCCGGTATTATGTATATCGGCGGTATGAGCGGCGTAATCGGCGCGTTTATTTACGAAAGTAAAATTCCTGCGGACAAGCCGCTTAACGCGTTCCTTGCAATTATCATTCCGCTTCTTTGCACGATTCTCGGTTCGCTCGTTGCAGGACTTATTTACTGCTTCCTTACCGTTACGCTTCGCGCAAATCAGAACGTAACAGGTCTTGCGCTGACTACCTTCGGCGTAGGATTCGGTAACTTCTTCGGCGGTCAGCTGATTAAGCTTGTTAAGGCGGACGTGCCGTCTGTTATCCTTACGAGAACGAGCGGCTTTTATGCGACGAAGCTTCCGTTCGCGTCAAATCTCGGCTGGTTCGGAAAGCTGTTTTTGTCTTACGGCTTCCTTGCGTATGTTGCAATTATTATTGCGATTATCTGCGGTTTTTTCCTTAACAGAACGAGAGGCGGCCTTCATCTTCGCGCAGTAGGCGAGAATCCTGCTACTGCAGACGCAGCAGGTATTAACGTTACGAGGTCGAAGTATCTTGCGACTTGTATCGGCTCTGTTATTGCAGGTCTCGGCGGACTTTACTACGTTATGGACTATGCTAACGGCGTGTGGTCTAACGATGGATTCGGCGACCGTGGATGGCTCGCAATCGCGCTCGTTATTTTCGCAATCTGGCGTCCGAATCTCGGCATTTTTGCGTCAATTCTTTTTGGCGGACTATATATCGTTTATCTGTTCGTCCCGGGAACGACGCTTCGTCAGCTTGAGCTGTTTAAAATGCTCCCGTATATTGTAACGATTATTGTGCTTGTTGCAGTTTCAGCGCGAAAGAAGAAGGAAAATCAGCCTCCTGCTTCGCTCGGACTTTCGTATTTCAGAGAGGAAAGATAGTATGAAAACACTCAATAAGGATATCAGCGAGGTGCTCGTATCGGAAGCCGACCTTAATGAAATCAACGCGCGTCTCGGCGCGCAGATTACTAAGGATTTCAAGGATAAGAACCTGCTTGTTGTAGGTATTCTTAAGGGCTCCGTTTACTTTATGACTGACCTTACTCGTCATATCGACCTTCCGCTTAAGATAGATTTTCTCGCAGTTTCGAGCTACGGCAGCAGCACTCGCTCGTCAGGCTCCGTAAAGATTATTAAGGATATCGATATAGACCTTGAGGGTTACGACGTGCTTCTTATTGAGGACATTCTCGACTCGGGCAGAACGCTCCAGTATGTAAGCAAAATGCTTGAGGCTCGTAACGCGAAGTCGATTTCAATCTGTACGCTGCTTGATAAGCCTGCGCGCAGAGTCGTTGACCTTAAGCCCGACTATGTCGGCTGCGATGTCCCCGATGAGTTCGTAGTCGGCTACGGGCTTGACTACGACCAGAAGTACCGTAACCTGCCGTATATCGGCTCGCTTAAAAGGGAAATATATGAATAAGCGCGTACGTTTTTCGCGCGAAACGGCATACCTTCTCGCAATGGTTGTTATGCCGTTTTCTATTGCGCTGATGACTAAGGCAAATCTCGGACTTTCTATGATTGCAGCGCCGACATATATTATCAGCGAATATGTCAGCTTTCTTACTTATGGTCAGGCGGAATATATTATCCAGGCGCTTGTTTTGCTGCTTATGGCGGCTGTCGTCGGTAAGTTCAGACTTATATATCTGACGTCGTTTTTATCCGCTGTAATTTACGGAAGCATACTTGATTTGTTCATTTATCTTCTGTCGCCCGTTGAGCTGACTCAGTTTTGGCAGAGGGTTTTGGCTTTTGCCGTGGGTATGGTGATGACCTCGCTGGGCGTCGCGCTGTTTATTAAGACTTATCTTCCGCCGTGCGCGTATGACTATTTTGTGCGTACCGTCGTTGAGGAGAAGCATACCGATTTGCGAAGAACGAAGCTTATTAACGACGGCGTTTACCTTATTATCAGCGTAGCTCTTACGCTCGCGCTGTTTCATAAGTTTGTCGGCATAACGTGGGGCACGCTTGTGATAACGTTTTGTAACGGACATATTATCGCGTTTTTTGATAAGCAGATGGATAAGCGTTTTGAGTTCTTTAACCGCTTTGAAAAACTTGCAAAATATTTTTAAATGAAAAGCTGTCAGGTTTTATCCTGACAGCTTTTTCATTACTTATTCCATTCGTTAATTTCTTTTCTGAGCCAGTCGCACCAGGCGTCGACTCCTTCGCCCGTTTTTGCGGAGATGAAGAAGATTTCAGCCTTTGGATTGAGCTTCTTGATACGCTGTACTACTGCGTCGTCGTCAAAATCAAAAACGCTCTTTGTGTCGATTTTGTTGATGATTACCGCGTCGCAGATTGAGAACATAAGCGGGTACTTTAGCGGCTTGTCGTCGCCCTCGGGTACTGATAAAATCATCGCGTTTTTGCTTGCGCCCGTATCGAATTCGGCAGGACAAACGAGGTTGCCCACGTTTTCGAGCACGATGAAATCGTATTCGTCAGCGTCGATGTTGTCGAGCCCCTGCTTCGTCATTCCTGCGTCGAGGTGGCACATTCCGCCCGTGTGAAGCTGAATTGACTGAACGCCTGTGTCTGCGATAGTTTTTGCGTCGACGTCGCTGTCGATATCAGCCTCCATAACACCCATTTTGTATTCGTCCTTTAGGCGCGCAATCGTCTGCTTGAGCGTTGTTGTCTTGCCGCTTCCCGGCGATGACATAAGGTTGAGAAGAAAGGTCTTGTCGCCTTTGAGCTCTTCTCTGAGCTTGTCAGCCTCGCGGTCGTTGTTTTCAAATACTGATTTTTTAATTTCTATTACTTTAAATTCTGCCATAACTTACCTCTTGATATTTAGTAATATTATTGTATTAATTACCGGCTTGTTTGTCAAGGTGCAAGGCGCATTTTCATCTTGATTGAAAAGTGGTCGCTCGGGTAAGCGCCGTCATATGTGTTGTCGATAATTTTGTATTCGTCGACGGTGATTCCTGACCTTGAAATCATAAAGTAGTCGATGTTTTCGTCGTCAAGGCGGCTGCCCCAGCGCTGATATGTTGCGCCTTTTTCCGTGTTTTTAGTCTGATATTTTGCGTCGAGGAACAGCTCGGTCGCTGCCTTGTATGTTTCGCTCGATTCATCGGCGTTGAAGTCGCCCATAATAATGCTCGGAAGCGAGCCGAACTGCTTGATTTTATCAAG
>CAMPAT010000039.1 GCA_946633275.1 uncultured Clostridia bacterium | reverse complement strand
AAAGGGCGTAAAGGCATTTTTTATAAACAAGGAGGAATTAAAGTATGTATCAGGTATTATACAGAAAATACAGACCGAGAGTTTTTAGCGACGTCTACGGTCAGGAACATATTACCTCCACGCTTCAAAACGAGATTAAAAACGGCAGAGTTTCGCACGCGTACCTTTTTACAGGCTCGCGCGGAACAGGTAAGACAACCTGCGCCAAGATTCTCGCAAAGGCAGTTAACTGTGAGAACAGTCAAAACGGCGAGCCGTGTAATGAGTGTGACGTTTGCAGAGGACTCGATAACGGCACGATTTACGACGTGGTTGAGATTGACGCAGCTTCTAATAACGGCGTTGATAATATCCGTAATCTTCGCGACGAGGCAAATTATACGCCGACTAAGGGTAAGTACAGAGTTTATATTATTGACGAGGTGCATATGCTCTCGACGGGAGCGTTTAACGCTCTGCTTAAAACTCTTGAGGAGCCGCCGGCACACGTTATTTTTATTCTTGCCACTACGGAAGTCCATAAGCTTCCCGCAACAATACTTTCGCGCTGCCAGCGCTTTGATTTTAAGCGTATTCAGCCCGAGACAATGGCGGTAAGGCTTAATCAGGTAGCAGAGTTCGAGAATATGGAGCTTGAGCCTGACGCAGCAATTCTTATCGCGCGTATTGCAGACGGCGCGCTTCGCGACGGACTTTCAATACTCGACCAATGCGCAGGCAGAAGTAAGCATATTACAAGCGAGCTTGTCAGCGAGGTTGCAGGTCTTGCAGGAAGAGAGTCGATGTTCAGACTTTCGGATTGTATCGCGAAGAAAGACTCTAACGAGGCTATGGCTGTAATATCCGAGCTTTATCAGAACAGCTTTGATATGGAGCGCCTGTGCGTAGAGATGATTAATCATTTCAGGAATTACCTTGTTGTTAAAACGGTGAAGAAGAGCAGGGAACTTATCATCTGCACCGACGATGAATATAGCAGCATTCTTGACGGCGCAAAAAGTTTTACGATTGAAAATGTGCTTTTCGCGCTTGACTTGTTCCAGAATACGCTCGTCACGATTAAGGGTGGCGCGTCTGCGAGAATAGAAGTTGAAATGGCGTTCATTAAGCTTTGCGAGCCGAAGCTCGAGGAGTCGACAGGCGCTATGTTGTCGCGTATTTCTGACGTTGAGCGCGCAGTTAAAAACGGAGTTGTGGCGGCAGTCAAAACTCCTGAAGCTGCTGCAGAACCTGCACCTCAGCCAAAAGCAGAGGTTAAGCCTGAGGAAAAGCCGATACAGACTCATGTTCCGACTCAGACAGAGAATTCTGAGGAGAAGGAAAAACCTGCAGAAGAAGTTAAGCCTGAGGTCGATGAGGCGTCGCAAGAGCCTGAGCCTCCTGCAGAAGCTCCTGCTCCCGAAACTCCGAGCGCACCTCCCGTACAGGAGAACTTTGTACTATGGGGTGAATTCCTTGATGTTATTCACAGAGATGACATTCCGCTTTTCGGTATCCTGAACGGCTCAAGCGCCGTAACACGCGGAGAGTACTTCCTTATTGATACTCATAACGAGGCTGTAAGAACGTTCATTAAGAATCCGATTCATTCCCGTGCTATCAAAAAAGCGCTTGTCGAGGTGACGGGTAAGCAGTATAAGCTCGGACTTTTTAAGAATAAAAACGCTGAGAAAGCTCAGCAGAGAGACCCGCTTGAAGATTTAATATCAAAGGCACAGGGTAATATAAATATTGACGTTAAATAAAGGAGAATACTTATGAAAGCAAGACTCCCGAAGGGAATGGGCGGCGGAGGACCGCAGAATATGCAGGCTATGCTCAAGCAGGCTCAGAAAATGCAGGAGCAGATAGAAGCAAAGCAGGAAGAACTTAAGGATAAGGAATATGTAGTTTCGTCCGGTGGCGGAATGGTAGAAGTTACAATCACGGGCGCTCACGAGGTTAAGGCAATCGGCATTAATCCCGAGGTTGTTGACCCTGACGACGTTGAAATGCTCGAGGATATGCTCGTAGCAGCTCTTAATGAAGCAAACCGTCAGATTGATGAGGAAGCTGAACGCGAAATGAACGCCGCAACAGGCGGACTTAATATTCCCGGACTTTAATTAATATTATGAATAAATTAGCACCGCTGCAAAATTTAATAGAGCAGTTTGAGCGTATGCAGGGAATAGGGCATAAAACGGCGCAGCGTATGGCGTTTTATGTGCTCGGTCTGTCTGATGAGGAAGCGAATAACTTTGCTAAGGCGATTACAGACGCGCATACTAAGATTAAACAATGTAAGGTGTGCTGCGACCTTGCTGACGATGACCTCTGTCCTGTATGTAAGGACGCTGCGCGCGACAAAAGCGTAATATGCGTTGTTGAGGATCCTCGTGACGTTGTCGCAATCGAGCGCACGCATGAATATAACGGCACTTATCACGTGCTTCACGGAGCGATATCGCCGATGGATAACATCGGCCCTGACCAGATTCGCATTAAGGAGCTTATCGCGCGACTCGGCGACGGAACTGTGGAAGAGGTTATTATGGCAACTAACCCGACGGTTGAGGGCGAGGCAACAGCTATGTATATTTCGCGCCTCTTAAAGCCGATGGGCATTACAGTCAGCCGTCTTGCCTACGGCGTGCCTGTGGGCGCAGACCTTGAGTACGCCGATGAGGTAACGCTAACGAGAGCGATTGAAGGACGTTCGCTGATATAGAAGGAGTGACGGGCTTTGGCAGATGAAGTTCAGACAATAGCAAAAAATAAAAAAGCCTATCACGATTATTTTGTGCTCGAAAAATACGAGGCAGGCATTGAACTTTACGGCACGGAAATTAAGTCAATCCGCGCAGGCAGAGTTAATCTGAAGGATTCGTTCTGTTCCGTTGACGACGGCGAGATGTTCGCAATAGGTATGCATATTTCGCCGTATGAAATGGGTAACCGTTTTAACCGCGACCCGATGAGAAAGAAAAAGCTTCTTCTTCATAAGCGGGAGATTATGAAGCTTTTTGGTGAATCACAGCAGCAGGGATTGTCAATAATACCCTTAGAGCTGTATATCAAAAACGGCAGAGCGAAGCTTGAAATAGGACTTTGTAAAGGTAAAAAGCTTTACGACAAGCGCGCCGACGCAGCTAAGAAAGCTGCAAACCGCACAATTGAGCGTGAGTTCAAGGAAAGATATTAGAAATACGAATTACGAGTTACAAGTTACGAATTAAGGGCGGACTTTGTCCGCACCTGATTATTTCGGTCTGACGGTGACGCCAGCCTCTACAAAACGCCGCAGGCGTAATACCGAGCAAAAAGCAGGCTTTGCCGAAATTTTGCTCGGAAGAGGAGTGACGGATAGATATCAAGTACAAGCCAAAAAGCAGCTTTGCGAAATTTTGGCTTGAGAGGAGAAACATAAGAAGTGGTTCTTAAGAGTTTGCGAAGCGAACTCTTTCAACCACGAAATATGTTTGTACGCGGGGGCGAAAGGCTTTCGACAAGGTCATTGAACCTCGGTCAGCGGGTAGCGGAGTTGCACCGCTTTAAAAGTAACAGTTTAAAATTAACTGACAATAATAAGACAGTTTTAAAGGCTGCCTAAGCGCGCCTTTCGTTCTGTTTAAGCTTGCCGCAGCTTAAATAAGAGCGTCGACTTAGCGGCGAACATGAATGCGAGATTGTCTCGGCTCGCGTCAGGTATCAGGGGCTACCGTAAGCGATAGGCTGTTTGTTGCCGCTCGCTGAGGGGAATCTTAAATAACAAACTACACCCGTAGAACCCTTGGGAATATGATTTTGGACGTGGTTTCAATTACCACCGCCTCCACCATAAACAAAGTGCACGACATTACGTCGTGCACTTTTTATTATCTATTTTACACCGCCCTGTAATCAGTTTCCTTTTTTGTCAGCAATAAGCGGCTTTATTGCTGAGTATATCTGACTTGATTTCTTGTGGTCCTTACTCGGAAACGTTTTCATCAATGCATTATTGATACCAAGTTTTGTTTTATAGTGCTGAATGATTTTTGCCACTTTTGCTGCGTCATCAGTACTTCCGATAAGGTCTGCTATCTGTTTTACCAATTCGTCTTCACTTTGTTTTGTAACGTTGATTACGAGCTTAACATTAGCCTTGCTTTTCCAGAATTTAACAAGGCTTTCAAATCCCTTGTCTTTTGTGACTATGTAGTAGTCATACGGCGCTTCGAGATTTTCGTGTATTATGTATCCGAGATATGTGGAAAGCTGAAAGTCAAGGGCATTTTTTGTGCCGATTTCTACTTTCCTACATATAATCTCTGCCTGCGATTCGTTCAGCCGTCTGTGAAGTCCGAATGTCAGGTTATCTGCGTTATCGCTGTAAAAAATGCAAACAATGTCGCCTTCAGACAGATTTGCAACTCCGTCTAATCCGGAAGTTTTAACATTTTCATAGTCTACAAGATAGTAGTTCATAAAATCTCCTCATTAATACTCTATTTCGCCCTTATATACGAGGTTTGCGTCGCCCGTGAGCGTTATACCTTCATCGGTGTAATTAACTGTGAGGTCGCCGCCGCGGACCTTTACTGTGATGTCGTCGCCTTTTTTGCAATAGCCGTTTTCTACCGCTGCAACTACAGCCGCGCACGCACCCGTTCCGCAAGCCATCGTCTCGCCGTTACCGCGCTCCCATACACGCATTTTTATTGTCGACGAGTTAACTACTCTGACGAATTCCGTGTTAATGCGCTCGGGGAATATCTCTGCGTTTTCAAACTGCGGTCCCGTCTTTGCTATGTCGATGTCGTCAACATTGTCGACGAATACTACAGCGTGAGGATTTCCGACTGATACGCAGGTGATGTTGTAGTCTCCACCTGCAATTTTAACCCTGCGGTTTATTACGCTGTCGCCGTCGAGAGAAACGGGAATGTTTTCGGGCGTAAGCTCAGCCTTGCCCATTTCTACTGTCGCGGAGCTAACCTTGCCTTCGCGCGTAAATACTCGTATTTTCCTTACTCCTGACGCGGTTTCGATAGACATCTTGTCTTTTTTTACCATATCGTTGTCGTAGAGGAATTTTCCGACGCAGCGTATGCAGTTGCCTGCCATTTTGCCCTCTGAGCCGTCGAGATTGAAAATTCGCATTTTTGCGTCTGCAATTTCGCTCTCTTCAATGAGAACAATTCCGTCGCCGCCGATAGAGTAGTTTCTGTCGCAGAACTCAATAGCAAAACTCTCAGGACAGGTGATAATTCCGCATTGATTGTTGAAAAAGATGTAGTCGTCGCCCGTGCCCTGCATTTTTGAAAACTTAAGAATGCCCTTGTCAGTACGCATATTATTTATGTCAACAAGCTCCGTGTTGTTCTCGTTATAGCGCGAAGCGATAATGTCCGCAAGCGCGTTCGCAGTATCAAGCGAAGTGAGGGTAGCGATACCGAGCTGATTTGCTCTGTTATGCAGTTTGATGTAGTCGGCAATTGACTTTTTGTCGCTCTTGCCCGTGTAAACAATGTAGTCAAGTTCTCCGCTTTCAACAAGCTCCATTATCGAGTTGTCCTCGCGGAGCTTATTTACTACGCTCACGCTTATGCCGAGCTTTTCAATCTCTTTTGCAGTTTCCGGCGTTGCCCAGATTTTTGCGCCGAGGTCGTCGAGCTTTTTCGCAAGATTTACAATTTCATATCTGTCCTGCTTGGTTACGGTAATGAGTACGCCGTGACCTTTTTTTGCGCCGTCAACGTTGTAGCCTGCGCTCACGAGTCCCTTGAACAGCGCCTCGCGCAGATTTTTGCCTACGCCGAGCACCTCGCCGGTAGATTTCATTTCCGGACCGAGTTGAGAGTTAACGTCGTTAAGCTTTTCAAAGCTGAATACGGGCACTTTAACGGCAAAATACGGCGGAACGTGGTAAAGTCCCGTACCGTACCCGAGTTCACCGAGCGAAGCTCCTACCATAATTTTGGAAGCAAGCTCTACCATAGGAACTCCCGTAACCTTGCTGATATAAGGAATGGTGCGTGAAGCACGCGGATTAACCTCAATAACATACAGCTCGTTTTGGTAAATGAGGTACTGAATGTTAACAAGTCCTTTTGTGCCGAGTGAGAGTGCGAGCTTTTGCGACACATCGCATACCTTGTCGAGCATAATGTCGCCGAGATTGTACGGCGGATAAACGGCGATTGAGTCGCCGCTGTGTACGCCTGCTCGCTCAATGTGCTCCATAATACCGGGGATAAGAACTTCATTTCCGTCGCTTATGCAGTCGACTTCAAGCTCTGTGCCCATCATATACTTGTCAACGAGTACAGGGTTTTCAATGCCCTGAGCGAGAATGAGCGTCATATACTGCTTCACGTCGTCGTCAGTATATGCAATTGTCATATTCTGACCGCCGATAACGTATGACGGACGGAGCAAAACGGGATATCCGAGCTCGTTTGCTGCGCCGAGCGCCTCGTCAAGCGTCATAACGCTTGTTCCCTTAGGTCTGAAAATACCGAATTCCTCAAGCAGCGCGTCAAAACGCTCTCTGTCTTCGGCAATATCTATCGACTCTGCCGAAGTGCCGAGAATTGTAATGCCGTTTTCGTCAAGGAATTTAGTCAGCTTAATAGCTGTCTGACCTCCGAAGGCCACCACAACGCCGATAGGCTCCTCAGCCTTGATTATGTTCATTACATCTTCTTCGCACAACGGCTCAAAGTAAAGCCTGTCTCCTGTGTCGAAGTCGGTTGAAACAGTTTCTGGGTTGTTGTTTACGAGAATAACCTCGTAGCCGAGCTCCTTGAGCGTCCATACGCAGTGAACGGAGGAGTAGT
>CAMPAT010000038.1 GCA_946633275.1 uncultured Clostridia bacterium | reverse complement strand
CATAGCCGAGACGCCAGCCTGTCATTGAATAAGTCTTTGAAAAGCCGTTGATTACGATTGTGCGTTCCTGCATTCCGTCAAGAGACGCGATTGAGGTATGACCCTCATCAGTATATGTAAGCTCACTATATATTTCATCAGAAAGAACAAGAAGGTCATTCTTAATGATAATATCAGTTATCTTCTCAAGGTCTTCCTTAGTCATAATTCCTCCTGTCGGATTATTAGGATAAGGAAGAATGAGCATTTTTGTTTTAGGAGTTATTGCAGCTTCAAGCTCTTCAGGTGTGAGTCTGAAATCATCATCCTGCAGAGTCACGATAGGCTTCGCAATGCCGCCTGAAACTTCAACAATCGGTTTGTAACATACGAATGAAGGCTCAACTACAAGAACTTCATCGCCTGAGCTCACAACGCTTCTGATAGCCATATCAATACCTTCAGAGCCGCCTACAGTAATAAGAATATCGGTCTTTGCGTCGTAATCAATGCCGAATCTTCTCTTATAATATGAGGAAACTTCCTGCCTGAGCTCGATTAATCCTGCATTAGCGGTATATCGCGTTCTGCCTCTTTCAAGGTATTCTATACCCTTTTGCCTTATGTGCCAGGGCGTCTTGAAATCCGGCTCGCCAACACCGAGAGAAATTACGTTATCCATTTCCTCAGCAATAGCAAAGAATTTTCTGATTCCGGACGGTTTAACCTGGACAAGGCTTTGATTTAAAAATTTATCGTAGTTAATCACAGCGAGATATTCCCCCTGTCGTCTTTAGGAGTTTCAAAGAGAATTACATCCTGCTCTTTGTATCTCTTGAGAATAAAGTGAGTAGCCGTTGAAAGAACATCCTCGAGCGTTGAAAGTCTGCGCGCCACAAACATAGCAACCTCCTGGAATGACTTGTTATTAACAAGCGCGCAGAGGTCATAACCGCCGCTCATAAGATATACGCTTTCAACCTCTTCAAAACGTGAAATTCTTTCCGCAATCTCTTCAAAACCGTGGTCAAATTTCGGGTGAACCTTAATTTCGATTAAGGCGGTAACGTTCTGCATTGCTGCTTTATCTTTATCAATTATTGCGCGATAACCCTTGATAATTCCGCTTTCTTCAAGAGTCTTAATCTCATTTTTCACCTGCTCTTCGCTTTCGCCGAGCATAACTGCAAGCTCAGCATTTGTGAGCCTTGGATTTTTTTCAATAAGTGTAAGTAATCTGTCCATAATTGTCTCCTATCTGATTTCAATTTGCATTGGTTCTCTGTTTTTAAATATAGTAAATTCCTTAAATCCGCATTTTTTGAGTATATCGTAGCCTTTATCAATCCCGAGGCAGACTTTATTGTAGTAATGCGAGTCGCTGCCTACTGTGATAAGCTTACCGCCGAGGTCATGATATCTTTGAACAAGCTCAGCGTCCGGCATAGTGCATCCAAGTTCACCGAACAGACCGGATACGTTGACTTCAAGGGCTTTATCATTCTTAATTAGTGTTTCAAAGATTGCGTCAATAATTTCATAATACTTTGTTAAATCAACTTCTATTTTGTCCCGTCCTGTTATATAACGCAGCGGATATGTAAGATGAGCGAGAGAATCGGTTTTGTTCCACTCTGCAAGTTTTAATTCATCTTCAAAATATCTTTTAAGAAGGTCATTTACATCATATTTGCTGTAGTCGAGGTAATAAAAATCGGGCATATTTTCGAGATTATGAATTGCGCCTAAAATAAAGTCATAGTTAAAAGAATTAATAATGTCAAGCGCCTTTTCTTTTTCATATATACCTTGTCCGAGTTCAAGACCATGAAGGACGAGAAGCTTACCTTCAAACGCTTTTTTAGCGGTATATGACTGAACGTATTGATTGATAGCAAAAGCACGGAAGTCATAGTCCTTGCCGTCAATATCGCAATGGTCTGTAATCGCGATACCTCTTCCCCCGTTATCAAGCGCACCCTCGCACAGCAGCACGCAGGAATGATGCCCGTCAAACGAATTGTCAGAATGTGTGTGCATATCAATAATGTTCTTATATTTCATAGCTACACCTCACATAATTTATACTATAATAACACATATTTAAATAAAATAAAATAATATTTTATAATTTCTTGAAAAATATACATTTCTTTGATATAATCTCAATGTTAATTTACATTATGGAGGAAGTAATATGAGAGCAGTAATTACTGTTGTGGGTAAAGATATGGTCGGAATTCTTGCGAAAGTGTCTTCTATCTGCGCTGATGATAACGTTAATATAGTAGAGGTTACGCAGTCAATTCTTCAGGATATGTTCTGTATGATTATGATGGCGGATACTTCTGAATGTAAGATTGCTTTTACTGAATTCAGCGATAAGCTTGAAAAATTCGGAGAAGAAAACAATCTTGTTATTCACGCAATGCACGAAGATATTTTCAATTCAATGCACAGAATATAGGAGGAGTCAGGTTTGATTAATACATACGACATCCTTGAAACAATCAGAATGATTGATGACGAGTGCCTTGATATCAGGACTACGACTATGGGAATATCGCTCCTTGATTGCGGCGACAGCGATATTGATAAATCCTGCAGTAAGATTTATGATAAAATCTGTACAAAGGCTGAAAAGCTCGTTGAAACGGGAAATAATATTGAAAAGGAATACGGTATTCCTATTATTAATAAGCGTGTCAGCGTTACCCCTATCGCTATTATGGCAGGTATCAGCGGCGGTGACCCGGTTAAATATGCGTTAACCCTTGAAAAAGCTGCGCAGACAATCGGCGTTAACTTTATCGGCGGTTACTCTGCCCTTGTTCAAAAAGGTTTTGCTTCCGGAGACTTGGAACTTATTAATTCTATTCCGGAAGCGCTTGCGAGCACACAGCACCTCTGCTCGTCTGTTAACATAGGGTCAACTAAAGCCGGTATCAACCTCGATGCTGTTAAAATAATGGGTCAGAAGGTCAAGGAAGCTGCAGAGCTTACAAAAGACGACAACTGCATTGCTGCAGGAAAACTTGTAGTATTTTGTAACGCTCCTGAGGATAATCCTTTTATGGCAGGCGCATTCCACGGCGTATCCGAACCTGACTGCGTAATCAATGTCGGAGTTTCGGGACCCGGAGTTGTAAGAGCTGCAGTATCAAAGTATCCCGATTATTCAATTAACGAAATTGCAGAGCTTATTAAGAAAACGGCGTTTAAAATAACGAGAATGGGTCAGCTTGTAGGTACTGTTGCGAGCGAAAGACTCGGAGTTCCGTTTGGAATTGTAGACCTTTCCCTTGCCCCTACTCCTGCAGTCGGCGACTCTGTCGCACATATTCTTGAAGAAATCGGACTTGAGAAATGCGGCAGCGCCGGAACTACTGCTTGTCTTGCAATGCTTAACGACGCCGTTAAAAAAGGCGGCGTTATGGCTTCGTCAAGCGTAGGCGGCCTTTCAGGCGCATTTATTCCTGTTTCTGAAGACGCAGGTATGATTGACGCGGCACGGTGCGGTTCTCTGAGCCTTGAAAAGCTTGAAGCAATGACTGCCGTTTGCTCAGTCGGTCTTGATATGATTGTTGTTCCCGGCGATACAACGCCTGAGGTTATAAGCGGAATTATTGCTGATGAGGCTGCAATAGGAATGGTTAACGGCAAGACGACTGCTGTAAGAGTTATTCCTGCAATCGGCAAGAACGTCGGCGACGAACTCGAATTTGGCGGCCTTCTCGGCAGCGGTCCCGTTATGTCGGTTAATAATAACTCCCCTGCTAAATTCATAAACAGAGGCGGTAAAATTCCTGCACCTCTCCATTCTCTTAAAAACTAAAGTATATAAAAATAAAGGCTACCGTTTGGTAGCCTTTAATATTGCTTAGTCGAATATAATATCAGTATCTCTGAATGTAATCGGAACATATTTTCCGCCCTGATTTACATATACGGCAGAAAGCTTAACTGATACTGCGTATGTCTTGCCGCTTGCTGTGAATACATAGCAATCCGAATTGTTGACATTAACTATATTTGAAGTATAGTTAATTGCGCTTGAAGACGGGTCACTCTTGTATCCAAGATCTCTGTAAGAATCGTGAAGAGTCTGCTTAAGAAGAGTTTTAGCGTCTGACACACTATAATCAGGTGTAGTTGTAATCTCGTGAGGGTTAGAATATCTTTCGTAATCTGCCATTTCTGATTTTGATGTATCTTCATTTGCGCTTGCAGGTGGTGCAACATAGTGGAACCACATAATGATAAAGTAAACCAGGAACCAAATTAAGAGAATTAAGATAATCATAAGAATTATCTTCTTAGCCTTTCCGCCCTCAGCTGCTGCAAATGCCTCTTCCTGAGTCGGAATAGGTGTTGCAACGAATGGCTTACCTTTCTTAGCAGCCTTCTTTTCTGCCTTAGCGTTTTTCTTCTCTATTTTCTTTACAAGCTTTTCATATGCCTTGCTCTGGCTCTTTTCAAGTTTGGCTGCTTTTTTTGCTGCCTTCTTTTCCTTCTTAGCAAGTTTAGATTCTTTACTCAAAGCAGTCCCCTCCTTATAAGTATAGATTAAGTATAACATTAACTAATAGAAAATTCAATAAAAAATTTCAATGATTTTTGATTATTTTGTTAATAAATTGTAAATATTATTAATAATTGTGTAAAAAAACACTATATTTAGTGCATTATATATAAATTATAAAATTCTTCTTGAATTTATTGAAGAGTTTTATTATGATATTGTTTGACAGGAGTTGATGATTTGGACACTCTAATAAATAACATAACATTAATTTTTCAACAAAATGAAAAACTTATTAAAATTGCACTTGGAATTATAATATTTCTGCTTCTTCTGCTTTTCCGCAAGAAGCTTTCAAGCGCCATATTGAAGATAACCGGTGCAATTATATTCAGGAAGAGTGATGAGCATAAGCAGTCATATATAAATGCGCTGATGCGTCCCCTTTCAATTTTCTTCGTAATCCTCGGCGCTTTTATCGGATTATATATTAATATTCACTCTAACGTTATTGTTCGTTCGTTTAAGATTGCAACAATACTTATTATTTCCTGGGCGATTGTCAGTTACCTGTCCGATAACTTATATATACTGTTTAAGTTCGGTAACAGCACAGACGACAAACTTAATGCAACTGTAATTAAATTTATATCTAATATTCTTAAAATCGTCATTATTGCCATTGCTATGGTAATGGTTATCAGCGAGCTTGGATATAACATTAACGGTCTGCTGACCGGTATCGGAGTCGGAGGTCTTGCGGTTTCACTTGCTGCCCAGGATGCAATATCAAATCTGATTAGCGGATTTGTGATTGTGTTTGACAAGCCCTTTCTCGTCGGCGATTATATTCAGACGACTTCAATTCAGGGCACGGTAGTCGATATCACAATGCGCTCAACTAAAATTAAAACTCTTGAAGACAGCGTTGTTACAATCCCAAATTCAAAGATTGCCGACGGTGAGATTATTAATCTGAGCAAGATTGACAATCGTCTTATTGATATAGACCTTTCTCTTGTTTACTCAACTTCAACGGAAAAGATGAGAAAGTGTCAGTCAGATATTATGGATTATCTGAAGTCAAATGAACATATACTTAATTCAGTAATAAGAGTTAATTTTAAGGAGCTTGATGATTCTTCGCTTAATCTTAACATCTTTTGTTACACAGATTATGCTGACCTTAACGAATATCTTGAGTTCCTCAGCGAAGTTAATTATAAATTAAAAGACATTGTTGAAGGTAATGATGTTGAATTCGCCTTCCCTTCTACAAGCGTGTATTTAGAAAAGAATTAAAGGACTGCAATGCAGTCCTTTTACTTATCTTCATTTGAGTCAGTATCCTCGTTTTTCCTCTTTTCTCGTGCAATTCCGGCGTTGTAAATTATTATCATCAAAGCTATTAAAGTCATTACGCACGAAAATATAATTATGTAATTTGTAGGATTGAAGTATTTACCGCTGTTTACAGCTTCGTCTGCTACTGCCTCTTTCGCTGTAGTTTTCGAGGATTTAGATGCCGACGGCTCAATAGATTTGTTAAACTTTGTCGAAGATACCTTGCGTTTAGTGGTTTTTCCGCTTTTACTGCTTGATTTGCGCATTTTAGTAGTTCTGCGCTTAGTGGTTTTCTTCTTTGTAGTTTTAACTTTTTTGATAGTTGAAGCCTTTGTTTTCTCAGGCATTAATAATGAAATGTTATTATCCGAGATAAGATATCTTGTACTGTTAACAAAAAGATATAGTGACACATCAGCAGCTTTAGATTTGCCTTTATACTGCGCATATGACAGCATTTGAGGCGACGTATAGTGATAATAAAGCTTCTGACCGACATTAAATAATTCGCTGTCGCCTTCGCAAACACCGTTTGAATCAACAGAGAATGTGTAAACTTCGTCATTAATAAAGAACTCATACTGTACTCTGATATCGTTATTCCTGCCGCTTAGCGTCGTTTCATTAAAAAATAGATTAGTATAAACAGTCATACTACTGTTATCAACGAAATAAGAAAAATCACCGTACAAGGCATTTCCTCTGCTTGTCTTACGGATTTCTTCAGAAGTAACGTTACTGTTTGAATGCCATTTCTCCGGATAAAGGTATTCATTATTCGCTGCAAAAACAAGGGCTGAGTTTGATAATATCAGTAATATTAAAGTTAATAGTGCAAGTGTTTTCTTTGCCATAGAATCATCCTTTAAAATAATTCTACCATATTCGACAAAATTTTACAACAAAAAAGCGCCACAAACGTGACGCTTAGTGGAGGCACCACCCAGATTTGAACTGGGGATAAGGGTGTTGCAGACCCGTGCCT
>CAMPAT010000037.1 GCA_946633275.1 uncultured Clostridia bacterium | reverse complement strand
TAAATGGATTATACGCATGACCAACTAAAACAACGGTACAATTTTCGTTTTCAAAAATATAGTAAGACTGTTTACTATGACAATAAATCTTATACGGTGTACCAGATATATTGTCAGTATTCCAGTTATCATAGAACGGAAACGTATTCATATTAATTGAATCGTTAGAAGATATTAGAAAGCCTCGTACAAATAAATACTTTCTTAATTCCGAATCATTTTCAACTATAGATTTAATATCCAATTAAACTACCGCCTAAAAACATTGTGTTCAATACATTTGAACATCTTAAAAAAATTACTTTCAGCTACAAATGAGTTATGCGGGGTGAGGATTACATTTTGCATCTCCCATAATTCGCTGTTGGGTGAAAGCGGTTCTTCGTCAAAAACGTCAAGGACTGCGCCTGCGATTGTTCCGCTATTAAGTGCTGAAATTAAATCTTGCTCATTTACGAGCTTGCCTCGGGCAATATTTACAAATATTGCCGATTGCTTCATCAAGTCAAACTTTGATTCGTCGAAGAAGCCTTTGTTGTCTTCTGTTAAGGGTAATGTGAGAATTACCACATCGGCAGACTTAAGTCTGTTATCAATTTCCGTGAGCGGTAAAACCTTATCAAAATATTCATTTTCATTTGGATAAAGGTCAATTCCGATAACCGTTGTATCAAACGCCTTAAATCGTTTTGCAACCTGTGTTCCGATGTCGCCTGCTCCGATTATGCAGATTTCTTTTCCTGCAAGTTCGAGAAGTCCTCTGTGCTTTTCCCATTTATGAGCTTTTTGATTCTCAAAGAAAAACTTTGATTGCTTATAAAGCTCAAGAACGCCGCACACGGCGAACTCTGCCATCGGTATGCTGTAAACGCCTTTAGCATTATGCAGCTCAATACCGTGTTCTTCAATGTAATCCATCGGTACGCGGTCGAACCCGGCGCTCGTTAACTGAATACACTTCAAGCTTGTGAACTTCTCAATCGGTGTATAAAGGAACAATCCATTGCAGATTACGCCCTCAATATCTCTTACGTCAAATTCAATCGTTTCACGCTCGTCCTGAACAAAAACAATTTCGTGTCCAAGCGATTTGATATATTCAATTTGCTCGTCTGTGTACTTGAAAGCACCGGTCAAAAGCAGTTTCATTAAGAATTCACAATCCGTTTAATTATCTCGGCAGTTTCTTTATGTTTATCTTCAAAAAACTGCTCATTTTGTTTTGCAAGCATTTGCTCATATTTTTTGTTATTATTAACGCCTTCCTTAAAGGCATTTTCAATATCAGATAAATCGGTTGTTTTTGACGTGTCGCAAAAGGCTCTTGACAGAATTACCATAGAAGAACCGAGTCTGTAATGCTCGCATAGAACATTCTCAGCAGGGAGTAAATCCCCTGCTCCGACTTTGCCGACTCCGCCGAAACCAAACTTAAGATGTGCAGATTTAAACTTGTTGACAAGTTCATCTACCGTTCCGTCAGTAACAAGTTCGAAAAGGAAGTTCTTTCCCTGACTTATTCTCAAATCATTAAGTCCGATATATATTTCATCAAAATCACCATTATTGATAACCTTATCAACACAATTAGCGGCTTCGTCAGTCTCAAGAAGTAACAGGGTTTTTGTTCTACCATCGACATATTCGAGAAATCTGTTTACTTCTTCAGGCGTTTTCCAGTATGGAAGCATAATTACATCGGCGCCTGCCTGAATTGTCTGTTCAATTTCCTGAGCAGAATTGTCGTGAATCGGATTAACTCGTACAAGAAGTTCAGCATTTGTAAGGACAGATTTAATCTTCCTGACATCGTCAACCGTATGATGATTCTTAACCGTATCCATTCCCTTCGGTTGGCGGAGTTCTTTGCCGATATATTCCATATCAACAAATATTCTGTCAACGCCGGATTTTTCAGCAATCTTTGCGACCTCAGGGTTGTTAGTTATATAAAAAAGTTTCAGCATTATACATTTGCGCTTTCTTTTTCTTCAGCTTCGGTATTCTCGGCAGAAAGAGTTTCATAACTGTTGACATTATCTTCGTTTTTCAGAACTTTGACAAAAGTACTAAAAAGAATCTTAATATCAAGCAGGAAAGATTCATGGTCAACATACCACACGTTAAGACGTATTCTTTCGTGCCATTCAACTTCTTTTCTGCCGTGAGTCTGAGCCCATCCCGTAATACCCGGTCTGACTTCAAACATTCTTAACTGTTCGGGAGTATATTCGCTTACTTCCCACGGATGATATGTAAGAGGCGGTCTCGGGCCAATAAAAGACATATCGCCTTTCAGTATGTTGAAAAGCTGCGGTATCTCGTCAAGACTTGTAGCTCTGATTACTTTGCCTACCTTAGTAACGCGATAATCATCAGCGCCGCTGTAAACTCCGCTGCCCATACCTTCTGCACCAACGCACATTGAGCGAAACTTGTATATTTCAAAGACCTTAGTGTTCTTGCCGAGTCTCTCCTGCTTAAAAAGAACAGGACCGCTACTGTCAAGTTTAATAGCTAAAGCAATAATGAGCATTAACGGAGAAGCAATAATGATTCCGAGCAAGCTCAGTATGAAGTCAAAAAATCGTTTAATATATCTATACATCTGAATAATCCCATTTCACGCTTTCATATATTATATTATAATTAATATAGATTGTCAAACTATTTATTTGGAAATTTGACAAAAAATTGTCAGATTAGCAAAATAAAAAGCGCCGCTCAATTACTTGAACGGCGTTGTTGTTATAGTATTAGAATATTAAAGATATCTTACGAAAATCATTACTGTCGCGATTGCGAGAACGATAAATGTTGCAGGGACGAGCTTGACGCAGTACTTGCCCCAGCTAATTGAATAGCCTTCCTTCTGAGCTACAGATGTGCCGACAACGTTTGCTGAAGCGCCGATAGGCGTAGCTGAACCGCCGATATCAGTACCGATTGAGAGCGCCCATGCGAGAGTGGGAAGCGCAACTCCTGAAGTTGAAGCAATGCTGCTGATGACAGGTATCATCGTAGCCGCAAACGGAATATTGTCAACAAATGCGCTTGCAATAGCAGAAACCCAGATGATAATAGCAATCATAAGCATAATGTTTCCGCCGCTTATCTTTTCAATAAACTGTGCGATAAGAACAAGAACCCCTGTCTGCTCAAGTCCGCCTACTACAACAAACAGTCCAATGAAGAATAAGAGGGTTTTGTAATCAACCTTCTTGAGCATTTCAGGAATATGCTTTGGCGCAGTAATAAGGGTTATAAAAGCAATGAATACGCCGATTGTAGCAACAGTAAGACCTGTCTGTGCGTGAGTGATGAGAAGTACTACAGCGCAAGCGAAGATAAGGCAGCTAACAATAAATCCAGGCTTATCCTCAATAGCGGTCTTTGGGTCAGGCATAGTTGACGGGTCAATCGGGTCACCGTCAGTCTTAAGTTCTTTCCTGTAAACGAAATAGAAGTAAATCAGAACAAGAACAAGGCAAACGCCCGCAATTACACCGGTATTAGTTAAGAAGTCACCAAATGTGTATCCGAGTGATGTTCCTATAATGATGTTCGGCGGGTCCCCGCACATTGTGGCTGAACCGCCAAGATTTGCGCAGAAAATCTCTGACAAAATCATAGGAATCGGGTTGAACTTAAGAAGTCTTGCAAGCTCTATAGTAACCGCTGCAAGGAAAAGGATTACCGTAATGCTGTCAATAAACATTGAAAGCACGGCAGCCATTACCATAAACACAATGAATATCGGTATAGTCTTATACTTAACCATCTTAGCGAGAAGCATACAAAGCCAGCGGAAGAATCCGGCTCTCGCCATACCTTCAACCATAACCATCATTCCGCCGATGAATATGATTGTCGCCCAGTTAATACCTGTCGGCTCAGCCTCCCCTTCACCTTGGGCAAGCCAGAAATCCTTAGTGGCTATGACCTTGTAATTAAGCGTTTCAACTACAGCGTCCAAGCTGTGCATACAAAAGCCAAATACTACAATAAGTGTGAGCGCTCCTGCGCAAAGAGTAACAATATGACGCGGTACCTTTTCGGAAATAATGAGTCCGAACATTATCACGAATATTGCTACAGCGCAAATCGGTGCTGCCATATCAACCCCTCCTTTAAGGAATTAAAATTACCACAAGAAATGATAACACATTTTAATTTTTTTATCAACCATAGATATTTTTTTGTCAAAGTATAAAAAGGAGCGAAGGTTCGCTCCTTGAATCAGAATAAATCTTTATTATCAATTATTGCTTTCGCGGCAACGCAGCCGGGGCAGTCGCAGTAGATTGCGCCCTGAGCTTTAATTTCTTTAGCGTGAGCGAGCTTTTGTGCTGCAACTTCTTCACCGAAAATTTCTTTTGCCATATCTGTTGCAAAGAATGCTATTGTGCCGTCAATCGGGCTGATATCCTCTTTTGCCTCTGCTACAAGGATTTCAGCAGCTTTCTTTTCGCCATCTGTTCCGATTGCGTCAAGATAGTTCTGCGCAGCCTCTTTGAACTCGGGGCAAGCGCTCGGTGCGTCGATAACTGCTTGTGCCATTTCTCTGGTTGTCATATCAATCTCTCCTTTAAACTTCTAACATTTAAGCAGTCCGCTTCTTTCAGCAGACGTTTATACCTATCCATATTATACTGCGAGTGTTCGGTTTCCTTAGACCAAAGGTGGACGGTCCACGCGTCCTCGCCAAAATATGTATTAATCAGTACGCCGATAACAGCCATTTTGACTTTTGAAAGCACATCAAGGTCAAAGACAGCGTCAAGAAAATACTTATATATGAAATACGCCGCGATATTTTCATTAGCCGGCGTATTATTTATGCACTTCACCTGCATATTTTGGACTTTGTTGCGCCACTCAGGATTAATGAGCTCAGGGTTATTGAACGCTTCAAAAAAAGGAAGAGCATCTCCACCCTCAGAATAACTGCCGAGTTCGTCCTGTAAATCAACAGCAAAATCAAGAAGTTCTGAGAGCCGTTCGACAATATGTTTTTCCTGCTCGAGAATTTCAAACGCCTTTTGACGAGCCGATTTTAACTTAATATACGTCATCGCATCAATATCGTTAAGGCTCGGGAGCTCATCCGTCATTTCTTCATCGAAGCGCAAATGTCCATTAAGATTATACATAATATCGGCAGCGACAGGGCACGAAAAAGAAATCCCGATTTCACGTGTACCGCCAAAATCGTGAATAAATCGCGGGAAGGTACGGCAAGTGAACGGGGTGTGCTCGCCTCCGATTGCGATATGCATATCGCAAAGGTTCTCTTCATTAAGAAACGGACAGCGTTTTTGAGGAGCAAGGGTAAAAATTGTATTATCAAATTCATCCTTGCTGAGAACGCGGTCAATTCTCTGCTTTATTTCAAGAGACGGGTCAAGAGATTTATAAAACTCAAGCGACTCCTCGTCAGCGTCAACCTCCCAGCCCTGACAGCAGGAATCGGGACATTCCCCTGCTATGCACTTAAAATCCTTATAATAAGAAGGTTTAACTATTTTCATTTATTTCTCGCAAGATTGTTGTTCTTATAGTCCGGATTATCCGAAACGTCCTCAATTACTTTGATTTCAGGAGGAATTGAATACTCGTCATCCTCGCTTTCAAGTTCAATTTCAAGAAAAGCCTTATCATTCCAAAACGGAAAAATGTCAAGCTCAAGCACTTTTGAGCCGTACGAAAACACATACCTATCCTTATAAATAGGGTGTTTTTCAGGGTCCGCAATTAATTTCAGCGTTTCATACTCCTCAGCGCTGATAACATCCTCATATTCGTGACACTTAGAGTTGTTAATCCTGATTTTCAGGGTTTGGAAATACGTATCAATACCGAAATGAGTTCGGCGCCTGATACGGTGCGAGCCGACATCGGATACCAAATATATCTGTTCTATCTCATACTTAATAGGATTATATTTTTTAAGCGACTCAAGGTCGGGATACTCAATCAGGAACTTCTTTTCAAGTTCAATATGTGACGGATTATTCATTTCTCATTCTTTCACACATCATACGAGCGACTTTATATACGTCTCCGCAGCCGAGAGTGAGAACAAGGTCTCCATCCTCGGCATTATTGCAAACATAGTCGCATATCTCGTCAAAAGTATCAAGCTGAACTGCGCCGTCAATCTTCTCAGACAAATCAGTCGCTTTAATGCCGATAGTATTAACTTCACGCGAACCCATAATTTCGCTGATTACAACCTTATCCGCAATAGAAAGAACTTCAGCAAAATCGTCGAGCAAAAGAGATGTTCTCGAATAGGTGAACGGCTGGTGAACAGCCCAAACGCGCTTATAGCCCATCTTCTTCGCAGCTTCGAGAGTAACTCTGATTTCCGCAGGATGATGAGCATAGTCGTCGGCAAAAGTTACTCCCTTATATGTTCCGAGAAGTTCAAAACGTCTTGAAGCGCCGCCAAACGCCTTTAATCCGCGGCAAATGCTGTCGACATCTGCGCCGCTTTCATATGCGGCGACAAAAGCGCACAGAGAATTATGAATATTGTGCTCGCCCGGTACAGACAGCTCAACTTTTGTAACGAATTCGCCGTTATGATAAACATCGTACTCGCTGTGAAAACCTCCGGGGATAACAACATTCTTCGCCTGCCACTCGTTGCCGTCTTTTGTTCCGACAGATATCAGCTTCTTACCGTTTATACCCTTAACAACGTCAAGTGTGTTTTCATCATCGCCGTTATAAATTATTGTTTTAGTTGTAAGTTCGCAGAATTTCCTGAATGACTTTTTGATATTCTCAAGATTGCCGAAAAAGTCAAGGTGGGCCTCGTCGACATTAAGAATAACGGTAATGTCGGGATTCATATGAAGAAACGTGTTATTAAACTCGCAGCTCTC
>CAMPAT010000036.1 GCA_946633275.1 uncultured Clostridia bacterium | reverse complement strand
AACGGCGATGTTTCAAGCTGGAACTCGCCTGCCCACGAGCCGTTAGTATTAGTAATATCATAAATAGCCTCCGTAGGCAAAGTAAGCTCCGCCGACATCAGCTTATTAATCGTGAGATTATGCTGAGAATTATTTACAACCTTCACATAGCGGGTAATAATATCGTGCTCGTCAGACCACTTATAAGAGAGAACTACGCAGATATCGTACGCCTTATCCTTAAGCGTTACTTCAAGGGAATTACGCTCCTGCTTTGCGCTGTCAAACGTAAATACAGTATCGCGGCAGCCGTCAAAATACTCGCACTTAAAAGCGCAGCTCCTGTAACGCGTACCGCCGAAGGGCGAATACTCCTCCGATATGTAATCAAGCTCGGAATGGTTCGAATTTCGCTCCCACTCTGCTGATAAAGTGTACTCCTCCTCGGGCGACTTCCTGCCCCAATGGAGATGACGGAGTATCCCCTTATCATTCACTCCCATAACATAATGGGTATTCTTAGTCTCAATAACAAAAATTTTGCCTGGCATAGCTTTCCCTCCGCAGGATTCGTTATTCCTATAATATATTATTTTGCTCTAAATAACAAGAGAAAAATTATAATATTAATACATTGACAAGCATTTGCAAAATTGTTATACTAAAATATACAGATGTACAACAAGATGAAAAGGTGAGATTTATGGAAAAAAACAGAGTAAGTATTAAAGTTTGCGGCTCGAGCTATACAATTCTTACCGAGGACGATACTGCCTATGTTGAGGAGCTCGCGGAGCTTATCGACAGCGAAATGAAGCAAGTTTCGCAGTCTTCCCCGAGTCTGTCAACGACGCAGTGCGCTGTGCTTGTAGCGCTTGACCAGGCGGACGCCTGCAAAAAAGCAACTGCTTCAGCAGATAATCTCAGAGCACAGATTAAAGATTATCTTGAGGACAGCGCAAGAGCTCGTATGGAAGTTGACGTTGCAAGGCGCGAGATTGAAAGGCTGAGCAGAGAAAACAGCAACCTCAGAAGCAGACTTGCAGGAAAATAATTAACAGATACGATGATGTGGGCGATAAACGTCCACATCATTAATATTATCAGAGGATATATGGAACTTGAAATCTTAGCTCCCTGCGGAAGTCAGGAAAGTCTGATTGCGGCAATCAGGTGCGACGCAAACGCCGTCTATCTCGGCACAAAGGAGCTTAACGCAAGGCGCGGCGCAGACAATTTCGGCGGCGACGCGCTTAAAGACGCAATTAAATATGCTCACTCGCACGGCGTTAAGGTTTACTTAACGCTTAATACGCTCGTCTCAGACGGAGAAATGGAAGAGGCGTACAGCATAGTTGAAAACGCCCTGCTCTGCGGTGTGGATGCGTTCATAGTGCAGGACTTAGGGCTCGCAAAAATGATGCGCGAGAGCTTCCCTCAGGCGAAGCTGCACGCGTCGACTCAATGCAGCGTTAACACGCCGGACGGCTTCAGAGCGCTCAGCGAGCTCGGCTTTTCGCGCGCAGTAATTCCGCGCGAAATGAGCCTTGACGAAATAAAAGAAATAAGAAATTCCACCGATATGGAGCTTGAGATGTTTGTGCACGGCGCTCTTTGTATGTGCGTTTCAGGACAATGCTATTTGTCGGCTATGCTCGGCTCGCGAAGCGGAAACCGAGGACTATGCGCGCAGCCGTGCAGGCTCGCATTCAGCGCAGATAATTCCGGCTCGTGCGACTTGTCGCTGAAGGATTTAAGCCTCATATCGCATATAAAAGAAATCGAGAGCGCAGGCGTAATAAGCCTCAAGATTGAAGGCAGAATGAAGCGCCCTGAATACGTTGCAGCGGCAGTAACCGCCTGCAAAAAAGCTATCGGCGGCGAATACAATCCCGAAGATGAAAAGGTGCTGAGAAGCGTATTTTCACGCTCAGGCTTTACTGACGGATACTTCACGGGCAAAAGGCTCGATATGTTCGGCACACGGCAGAAGGAGGACGTAGTCTCCGCAGACAGCGTGCTCAAAGAACTATCTCATCTCTACGATAACGAAAATCCTCTGCTCCCGATTGATATGCACCTTATATGCAAGGAAAATCAGAGCGTAACCCTCACCGCCTCTGCGCTCGGCAAGACGGTAACCGTATCAGCCGACGCGCCCGAAAAAGCGATTAACAAACCAATGAGCACGCAGAGCGTTACGGCAAGACTCGCAAAACTCGGCGGCACACAGTTCTACGCAAACGATATAACCGTTGAGCTTGGCGACGGTCTGATTGTACCGGCAAGCACATTAAACGCGCTGAGAAGAAGCGCAGTTGAAAGGCTAAGCGAACAGCCAACGCCGAAAATCGTATCAAATCCATATGAAGCTGTCAAGCCTCGTATAAGAAGCGGCGCGCCGTACTATACCGCGCGATTTTCAAGCGCAGCGCAGATACCGGACGGACACCCCTTCAGACGATTTTTCATTCCGATTTGGTCGGACGACGAGGATTTTATAAATAGCGGCGCAGGAGTCGAGCTGCCGCGCGGACTTTTCGGCGCGGAGGAGAAAATGAGAAAGCGCCTCAATGAACTCAAAAAGCTCGGCGTGACTCAGGCGCTCTGCTCAAATCTCGGAGCCTACAAAACTGCTCAGGAGCTCGGCTTCGACGTTTACGGCGACTACGGACTGAACATATTTAACAGCGAAAGCGCGCGTCAGTTCAACTCGCCCATACTGTCCTTCGAGCTTACTCTCGAGCAGGCAAACAGGATAAACGCAGAGGACACGGGCATTATCGGTTACGGCAAGCTTCCGCTTATGCTGACGAGAAACTGCCCCGTCAAAAACCGCATAGGATGTGACAAATGCGGCAAAAACGGAACGCTCACGGACAGAAAGGGGTATAAATTCCCCGTAAAGTGTTCATCATATCCTTGCGTGGAGATTCTTAACCCCGTGGCGCTCTATCTCGGCGACAGAATAAACGAAATAAAAACTGATTTCATACACTTTTACTTCACAGACGAGGATAAGAGCGATATTTCGCGTTTAGTAAATATGTACAACAAACGCGAAAAATCAGACGACAACTACACGAGAGGTCTTTACTACAGAGGAGTTAAGTAATGCTTATACTTGCATCACAGAGTCCGCGAAGACGCGAACTGATGAAATACATAACAGACGAATTCACAGTCAAGGTAAGCGACGTCGACGAAACGCTCCCGAGCGGCATTACGCCGAGCGAGGCGGTGCTGTATCTCAGCAGAATAAAAGCCGAGCCGTTTAAAAACGAAAATGATACTGTTATCGGCGCAGATACAGTCGTAGCGATTGACAGCGAAATACTCGGAAAGCCTGCGAACAAAGGCGATGCGGCAGATATGCTGCGTAAGCTCAGCGGCAGAACGCACAGCGTTTTTACGGGCGTAACCGTGATTAAAGACGGCAAAACGCATTCCTTTTTCTGCGAAACGAAGGTAAAATTCTTTAAACTCAGCGAGGAAGAAATCTGCAAATACATCGCAACGGGCGAGCCGCTCGATAAAGCTGGCGCATACGGAATTCAGGGGTACGGCTCGCTCCTTGTCGAAAGAATTGACGGAGATTATTTTAACGTCGTAGGACTTCCCGTGAGCAGGCTTAATAGACTTTTGTCGGAATGTTGAAGTTTTTTGTCTAATTTGATGATTTGTTAAAAAGTTTATTGAATTTTAATATTCTTTATGTTAGAATTATTTTACGGTATATTGGCACATCCCATACTTTATACCTGAAAGGAGATTGTTATGGCAGCAGATTTACATTGTCACACAAAACTTAGCGACGGTTCCGTAGGTATTGAAGATTTAATTGTTATAGCACATAAAAGCGGTATAGATACTATTGCCATAACAGACCATGACTGCATTGCAGGCACCGTAAGAGGTCAGGTTATCGGCAAGCGCTACGGTGTTACCGTTATTTCAGGAGTTGAGCTTTCCGCCTTCGACAGCGAAGCCGGAAAAAACGTCCATATTCTCGCCTATCTTTCAGACGCACCTGACAGACTTGAGGGGATATGCAAGCGCACTTCTGTTGCGCGCAAGAGAGCAGGCCAGATTATGATGCTCAAGGTTGCGGCACGTTTCCCGATTACGAGCGATTTCATCATCTCACACGCGAGCGGTTCAACTAACCTTTACAGACAGCATATTATGCACGCGCTTATGGACGCGGGATATACAGATAAAATCTTCGGAGAGCTTTTCAACACGCTGTTTTCGGAAGACAGCGAGTCAAACGTGCTCGCACCGACTAAGTATCCTACAGTTAAGGAAGTTATCGACGAGGTACACGGCGCAGGAGGTATCGCAATACTCGCATACCCTGCAAAGTTCAACAACTTTGACGAAATTGACAAGTACGTCGAAATGGGACTCGACGGAATTGAAGTATGGTCGCCGTATAACAGCGACGAGCAGGTTGAAATGCTCACAGCACTTTGTAAGAAAAAGAAGCTTCTTATGACGGGCGGCTCGGACTTCCACGGAATTTACGGCGATCACACCGTAACAGTCGGCTCATACACGACTCCGCAGGAGCACCTGGACAAGCTCCTCGGATATAAAGCGAAGAAAAAGCGCGCAGCACGACGTGCCGAGCGCGAAGCAGAAAAGAACAATTAGAAACAGAAAAAGGACTTGCGGTGCAAGTCCTTTTAGTTTTATACAAAGCTTTTTACAACATTGACAATATTCTCTGCGCTGAGACCAAACTGCTTTAAGAGGTCCTTCGCAGGTCCTGAGTGACCGAACTCGTCGTTAACGCCGATACGCTTAACCGGAGTCGGGCATTTTTCGCTGAGAGCTGAACATACAGCCTCGCCGAGACCGCCGATTACGTTATGTTCCTCAACGGTGACAACCTTGCCTGTTTTGCCTGCTGACTTAACAATAAGCTCCTCGTCAAGCGGCTTGATTGTTGCGATATTGATAACCTCGGCGCTGATACCGTCGGCTTTGAGCTGCTGCGCGGCATTGATTGCCTCTGCAACCATAAGTCCGTTTGCTACGATAGTAACGTCAGTTCCCTCGCAGATAACCTCGCCCTTGCCGATTTCAAACTTATAATTCTCATCGTGGAATACAGGAACGGCAAGTCTTCCGAAGCGCAGATAAACGGGACCGTCGTGGTAATAAGCAGCCTTGACAGCCTGCTTCGCCTCAACATCGTCCGCAGGGCAGATAACTACCATACCCGGGATTGAACGCATAAGCGCAAAATCTTCGCAGCACTGGTGGCTTGCGCCGTCCTCGCCTACGCTGATACCTGCGTGAGTTGCGCCGATTTTAACATTAAGATGAGGATAACCGATTGAGTTTCTCACCTGCTCAAACGCTCTGCCTGCAGCGAACATAGCGAAGCTCGAAGCAAAAGGAACAAATCCCATCGTCGCAAAGCCTGCGGCAACGCACATCATATCAGCCTCGGCAATACCGCAGTTGATATGGCGCTCGGGATAAGCCTTCTTGAAGATTCCCGTTTTAGTAGCGGCTGAAAGGTCAGCGTCAAAAACTACAAGCTTGTCTGCGCCTTCGCTGTAAAGCTCTTTAAGCGCGTTTCCGTAACTTTCGCGGGTCGCGATATTCTTAACTTCTGCCATACCTTACGCCTCCAGTTCCTTTAATTTTGCGGTGAGCTCGCTCATCGCAATTTCATATTCTTCATCGTTCGGAGCTTTGCCGTGCCAGTCAACCGCGTTTTCCATATACGACACTCCGAGTCCCTTAACAGTTTTCATAACAATGCCGAACGGCTTGTCCTTATTTGCGTGGAAGGCTTCAAACGCTTTTTCGAGCTCGTCGAAGTCATTTCCGTCAATTACGACAACCTCAAAGCCGAAAGCTCGCAACTTGTCGTCAATCGGCTCTGCGCTCATTACGTCTGCGCAAGCGCCGTCAATCTGAAGTCCGTTTGAGTCAATAATAACACAGAGATTGTCAAGCTTGTACTGAGAAGCGAACATCATAGCCTCCCAAACCTGACCTTCTTCAATCTCGCCGTCGCCGAGAAGAGTATAGACATTAATATCCTTGTCCATAAACTTTGCAGCCTTCGCCATACCTGAAGCAACGCTGACGCCCTGGCCGAGAGAGCCTGTGCTCATATCTACGCCCGGGACTGTATTCATATTTGGGTGACCCTGAAGGTACGAGTCGATGTGACGCAGCGTCTTTAAATCTTCAACGGGGAAAAAGCCCTTATACGCAAGCGCACTGTAAAGACCGGGAGCGCAATGTCCCTTTGACAGAACGAAGCGGTCCCTGTCCTCCCACTTAGGCTCATCTGCTCTGTAACGCATTTCGCAGCCATAAAGATAAGCGAACACGTCCGCAGCGGAAAGCGAGCCGCCCGGATGTCCTGCCTTAGCGGCGTGGGTGCTTTCTATAATACCAATTCGAATCTGAGTAGCAAAATGCTGTAGCTCTCGTTTCTTATTACTGTCCATAGGATACACTCCTTAAAATTTATCATCACTATTGTAACAAAAAAAACAAAAAACTTCAATAATAATAAGTTTATATTGAAATACTTTTATAAATATGGTAAAATAAACTATATTTTAAATTACAGGAGATGGTATTTTATGAAAATTGCTAAAGAATATGCTCCGAGTTTCGATGTGAAAGGCAATACTGACTTTTCAGTAGAGCAGATTACTGATATCTGCGACAACATCGGACCTCGTAAACCCGGCTCACCCGAGGAGCTTAAAGCGCAGAAATTTATGCAGCAAACGCTCGAAAAGCTTTGCGAAAAGACTGAGATTGAAGATTTCACGCTTCACCGTCAGGGCTTTATGGGCTTCATCCCGTTTACAGTATGTATGGGCGTTGCGTCAGTATTCGTAAACTGGTTCGGCAAGCCGCTTATCGCGTTCATTATGTGTATCCTCGCGTTCATACCGCTTATTTTTGAATTCCTTATGTACAAGGAATTTGACGATTTTCTTTTCCCGAAGCAGACATCTCATAACCTCATCGGAACTAAGGCTCCGAAGGGCGAGGTTAAGCAGAGAATTGTGCTTGTAGGTCACTCCGACAGCCAGT
>CAMPAT010000035.1 GCA_946633275.1 uncultured Clostridia bacterium | reverse complement strand
GACCAGGACGGGCAGAAAACGGGATACGATATTGAGCTGACAAGGGCTGTCAGCGAAAACGTGGGAATACCCGTTATTGCCTCGGGCGGCGCAGGCAAGGCGGAGCATTTTACGGACGTGCTGACAGAAGGCAAAGCTGACGCAGTCCTTGCCGCGAGCCTCTTCCATTTCGGTGAGCTGCCCATCCCTAAGCTAAAGAAGTATCTCAACGAAAACGGAATTTCCGTAAGATTATAAAAAACAAGCAGTATGTATCACTGCTTGTTTTTATGTTTATTGAACTTTAATTGTTACGGTTGCTTTCTTTGTTGCAGCTTTGTATGCGGAGTTACCGGAAGCCTTAACCTGAACAGTTACCTTATATGTTTTTTTCTTAAGACCTTTTTTAACTGTGATTTTACCGTTCTTTTTGTTAACGGAGATTTTTTTGTTGCCTTTTAACTTTTTGTAAGTTACCGTTCCCTGAGCTCCGCTCACAGTCATAGCCTTTTTGAGAGAAACGGTTTGATTCTTCTTTTTGAGCTTTGTAAGATTTATCTTGACTGTCTTGCCTCTTACCTTAAGCGTGTTCGCTTTCTTTGCAACGAGCTTGTTTATCTTCTCTGCTTCGGGAGTCGTTTCGCGCGTTCCCGCCTCGTCCTTGAAATATTTTTTGCAAACAGGGCAGTAGTAATAAGCGTTGTTGCCTTCGGCGCTGTACGTTGCCGCCTTTGCGGGAGTAAACGTCATTGTGTGACCTGTAGGCGCATTATTATAGCTGTTTTTTATCTTCAGCGTATAAACCTTAGAAGGCTTTGTTATTGACGAAGCGGACGAGCTGCCCGAGCCGTCACTAAGCGAGCGCGCACCGACAGAAGCCTCGCCCTCAGCCTCATATTCCTCGGCAAAACCGATGAACGAGCCGTCGACTGTAGTGCCGACAATCATATTGTCGGACATTGAATTTCTTGCGTTTGCATTAACGGCGGTAACGCTGCCGTATTCGCCGTTAATAATATATGTGTCGCCTATATCGTATATAAACGAACCGTTTACAAGTATTCCGTTTTCGCCGTATCCGAGATGAGCGGGGAATACATTTATGGAATTATAGGCGTCGACATCATACGAAATCGCGTCGTCGCTTTCGAAGCTGTTGTTATACTTCGTCCATAATCCTTCGCTTAGCATAATGATATCGGGAACACCGTTCGTTTCGCAAGCTCCGCCTACGCCGAACAGCTTGTCACCGTACTGCAAGAAGCTTGTGTACGCTCTGCCTTCGGGCAGGTAAAGCGATGTTTTTTCGAACTCGTTTTTATCAGCGTTGAATTTGAAAACGGAGGTCTGATAATTCTGTGTGGCAGTATCGTAACCGCCGATTAAGTACATATCGCCGTTATACTGTGCGAGCGAAGCACCGAGCGAAATATCATCAGGTATTTCACATAAAAACTTAGTTTCATTTGTAACAAGGTCAACGTATCCGAAAGCTGTTTCGTAGCCGAGTATTTGACCTGAGTATTGCGACGAAGCTAATGATATAACGCTCAGATACATCCTGCTTCCTTCGAGCGCAGCTCCCGAAACATAGTAGTTACCGCTGTCGTCAAAGAATTTTTTAATATCGAGCTTTGCAACCTCGGTATAGGTGTACTTGTTACCGCTATTGTCAAACGATGCATAGCCTATCTTGCCGTCGCTTTCGACGAAGTACGCCTTGTCGCGCGTTGGCACTGTAATTGCGTCAACAACGTCGGGCGCCTTGTTAATTTCGGATACGTCGAAGCTCGGCTTTTTCGAAATCATAGTTTCGAACGTGTCGCTGTCAACGTCGTTAAACACCTTAACAGTGAGCTTGCGTGAGCTGTAATTGTTGTCGCTTACGATTATTTTGCCGTTGTCGCTGTATATCGGAGTTACTGTTCTGAGGTTAATCATAACCTTGTTAATATTCCTGAAAGAACCTGTTATCTCCACGTTGCCGTCACTATTATACTTTACATCGGAAATCATCGGAGGAATTTTGTCGATATTGTCGAGCGAAAGTACCTTTGCAGTTTCGGTAAAGCCTTCGAGCGCGTCCGAATGTCTTCCGGCGTTTTTTATGATATTGATAATATCGGCTGTTGATGATGTCGGGGTAGCGCACTTAATTAGTGCAGCGGCACCTGTAGCATAAGGCGTAGCCATAGATGTGCCGTTATAAAAATCGTATTTGCCGAAGCGCGAAGTATCAACTCCTTGTGAGCTGATTGCCAAATCGTCGATTGCAATATACGAACCGGGACTGTCTGCGGATGTAACAAAAATGAGCTTTCTGTTTTTTGCATTATCATAATTGTACGGAGTGTCCTCCATATCAATGTCGTAGTGTGTGTGATCCCAGTAATTGCCGATTTCAGTTCCCCAGAAGTATGTTGTTTCTTCATCGTCAATAATGCTCTTGGCGCTCGTTGCGGCGGGAACATCGTAAACAAGACAGGTGATGCCGTTGTTGCACTGTGCCATAAAGCTTACTGAGTAATTCTCGTTAGCGTCTTGGAGGGTGAACGGAACCTCAAAGACGTAGTAATATGTTTCCTCTTCTTCGTCGTCATCGTCATCGTCGTCGTCGTTGTCTTCGGTAATATCGTCGAAACTGATTTTAAGCGCCTTGCCGTCAATGCCAAAGCCGTCAATCAGCGAGCGCGTCGCCTTTGTTCCGTCGGTATATTCGGAGGAGCCGAGCGAAACCTGTTTCATATATCCGAACGAGTCCTCGCTCAGCGGAGAATTATAGCTCTGATAGTCTTTGCACAGTATTGATTTTTGCGCGTCGGAATAAATAGTCGGGTTAAAGCAATTATAAGATACCGTCGACAGAATATCTGTACCCGGCGCAGCGATATCAACGTCTTCCTCGCTGTAGTTAGAGAAGCCTGCAAGCTCGTCGTTTTCGTTAGCAGCAGCTACTGTTACACAGTATTTGCTCTTGCTGCAGGCAGGAACATCGTAAGATAATTCGTCATCAAAAAATGAGAAGCCGCCATCGCTGATATTTGAGCTCTCGTTACCTGCGGCAGCAAATGTGATTACGCCGAGCTTGCCGAGCTCATCAAAAATGCTATCAAAAAGCTTCAGCTCTTCCTCGTCGCCCATACCGCCCCAGGAATTGTTGCAGGCGATAACGTTCGTGCCGAGCTTGACTGCTCTCTCGATATATTCATAAGCCGCGAGTGCGTCCGCTGTATAACCGCTGCCGTCTGAATCGAGAAACTTAAGCGCCATAATCTTGACCTTATTCTTATTAATACCGCTGATTCCCGTGTTATTGTCAGCCTGTGCGGCGATTATACCTGCGCAGTGCGTGCCGTGGCCGTTATCGTCCATCGGCTCGCCGTCGTCGGTTGTTCCTGTAAAATCAAGTCCGTGTTTACCTATTAGCTTCTTGCCGTAAGGATTGTTCCAAAGAACGTTCTTAAGCTCGGAATTTTTGAGGTCAATACCTGTGTCAACTATTGCAACAACCTGTTCCTCGCTCGAGGAGGTAACGTTTTCCCACTGAGTTTCCGGGTTAGTATCAAAATCGGGCGTTCCGCCGTTTTGTCCCGTGTTGCTCAGCGCCCACTGATAGTCGCTGTAGGTGTCGTTTGTAAAGCTCTTAATCTGAGCCTTGTAGTTAGGGAACGCGTATTCAACGCCGGGATTATTCTTTACCTGGCGTAGCATTTGCTTTGTGGTGAGTGATTTTGATTTGAGCACAGCAACCTTTACGCCGCTTTTTTCGCTGCCGAACGTAAAGCTGCTGTCAAGCTCATATTTTGAGCCGTATACGCTGCGCGCGTATGACTTAGTCATATATTTGCCGTCGGCGCTGTTTTTAAGAACAGCTATAAGCTCGCCCTCGGCATAATCTTTGCTGTCCTCTGCCATAACAAAGGCGGAGGGGATAACAACTGCGGTGACTATCATCACCACAGAAAGAAATAATGCAAGTGTTTTTTTGATGCGATGTTTCATTTGAACTACTCCCTTATGTTAGTCTTTAGTCTATTTTAACACGTATTGAGTTAACAGACAATAGATTTTAAAAATATAAAATAAAAACCTCGTTAGATAACTAACGAGGTTTTATGTCATGGTTTAAATTAACTCCATTTGAGAGCTTTGACGCTGAAGCCGAGCGACGCGTCAAGCTTGTTTTTCTGAATAATGGCGTAGACCTTAGTCTTGCTGCCTGCGTTCTTAACCTTGCCTGTGACAAGATAGTAGTTGTTATTGCCGAGATATTCAATCTTTTCGATTGTGACATCTTGCTTCTTATCTTCAAATCCTGCAATAGAGAATGAATCGTTATTCGCGTTGTAAACGAGGTTGTCGTTATCTGACTCGTCGTTAACCTCGACCTTGAAATTAACTACTGTCTGCGCAAAGTATTTGAAGAGGTCGAGCACGATTGTGCCTGAAGCGTAAGTCTTCGTGTTGAGTCCTTCACGCTTTGCCATCCAGAGCGCCGCGTGCGCCGCGATGTTAATAGGAACTCCGTCCGCGTTCTCGTAGCTTGCGTTATAAAGTTCGGGAACTTCGAGCATATTTTTAACTGTCTGCTGGTCCTTGCTTGAGAAAGTAACAGCCTTCTTTTCGCTCGATTTTCTCGCTTCGGCGATTGTCGGAACTTTGTCCTTGTCGAGCGGAAGAGTAGTAATTTCTTTACTCGTCGTGCCCTCGTTGCCCTTTGTGGAGGCGGTAGTAGATTTAGTCGACTCCGTTGACTTAGTATTCTTTTTAGTAGTAGTCTTCTTCTTTGCTTTCTTCGTAGTGACGTCTTTAACCTTGACAGTTACTTCTCTGCCTTTTTTATCGGTTACGACTTCGCCGTTATTGTCGAGAACCTTCGCGACGGTCTTGCCGTTCTTGTCCTTTTCGTACTTTACGGCTACTTCCGTAGTAACGGGCTTGCCGTTTTTATCGGTAACGACCTCGCCGTTTTTATCGGTAACCTCTACTTCCTCAAAGCCGAATTCGTTGTCACCGGCTTCAAGTCCCTGCTCGCTCGTCTTGTCGTTTTCCTTATTAGTGCCGTTTGATTTGCACGCAGCGAGCGACATTGTCATAAGCAGAGTGAATATAAGCATTATTGCTATACTTTTTTTCAAGTGTAACACCTCGTTAGTAAAGTTTAGTGTTCTTCGCTAAAATAATTATATATTTTTTTGGTATAATTGTAAATAGAGATAAGAGAAAATGAACAATTTTTTTACGATTAATTCACAATATTAACAAATTTTATGGTATTATTGAATTAGAAAATTCGTCATTTCGGAGGTGAGTATGAAGCAGTCAAAGCAGGTTGCCCTTGCAGGAATGTTCGCGGCAATGCAGATAGTTTTCCTTTTTCTCGGCAGCACAATATGGGTGCTGTGCTATATTGCTCCGCTTTACTGCGGGCTTGCTATGATAATACTTAAGGAGAGCGCAGGCGCGAGATACTGCGTTCTTTCGTATATTGTTTCGAGCGTCTTCGGAATGTTTTTTCTGCCTGATAAGGAGTGCGTTTTGCTTTATGCGTTATTCTTCGGATACTATACGATTATCAGGCAATATTTTGACAGGCTGCCAAAATGGCTTTCGGTTTTGCTGAAGTATCTTCTGTTTAACGCTTCGCTTGCAGCGACTGAGGCGCTGCTTTATCTCGTGCTTCGTATTCCGCTTGATAATTCGCTCGGAAGGTACGGCATACCGCTCCTGTTTGTACTGTTTAACATTATGTTCTTTATTTATGAAAAGCTGTTTTCACGACTTACTGTTCTGTATAACGTTAAGTACAAAAACAGGGTAGACAGGCTTTTAAAGTAATTCCTACTAAAATAGTATGAAAAGTATTGACTTTTATAATTATTTATTATAGAATTCAATTAATATCAGGAATTATTAGCGACTGCTAACTTTGGAGATAATAATGACACAGTATAATGTAACGGGCATGAGCTGCGCTGCCTGCTCCGCGAGGGTGGAAAAGGCGGTTTCGTCTGTAGACGGAGTGAGCTCGTGCGCTGTAAATCTGCTTACAAATTCAATGGGAGTGGAGGGAACAGCTACTCCTGAAGAAATAATAAGCGCCGTAACCTCGGCAGGCTACGGAGCTTCTCTCAAAGATACTGAGGACGGCGCGAAGGGCGAAAAATCAGACGCGCTCAAGGATACAGAAACGCCGAAAATCGCAAGGCGGCTTATCGCGTCAGTAGTATTTCTTCTCCCGCTTATGTATGTTTCGATGGGGCATATGATGTGGGGATTTAAGCTCCCTGCTTATTTAAGCAACAGTACTTTCGCGCAGGGGATTTTTCAGCTTGTTTTTGCGCTTGTAGTTATGGTTATTAACCGCAAGTTCTTTATTAACGGTTTTAAGGGCGTAATCCACGGCGCGCCGAATATGGATACACTCGTTGCGCTCGGCTCGGGCGCGTCGTTTGTGTATAGTACGGCGGTGCTGTTTACTCACGGCAGAATGTCGGGCGAGCACCACTTGTATTTTGAGTCAGCGGCGATGCTTTTAACGCTCATTACTGTAGGTAAGCTCCTTGAAAGCTATTCAAAGGGCAAGACGACTAACGCGCTTAAAGGACTGATGAGCCTCGCGCCGAAGACTGCAAATATATTTCAGGACGGTAAAGAAGCTACCGTGCCTGTAGAAGCGGTGAACGTCGGCGATATTTTCGTTGTCCGCCCGGGAGAAAGTATTCCCGTTGACGGCGTGATTATAGAGGGCGAAACTGCTGTCGACGAGTCTGCGCTTACGGGCGAGAGCCTTCCTGCCGATAAAACTGAGGGTAACTCAGTAACGTGCGCCACGATTAATTTAAACGGATTTATTAAGTGCAGAGCGACGAGAGTGGGCGAAGATACAACGCTCTCGCAGATTATTTCTATGGTCAGCGACGCCTCGGCGACTAAGGCGCCTATAGCAAAAACCGCAGATAAGGTTTCAGGCGTGTTTGTTCCTGTTGTAATCGGGATTGCGCTTGTAACGTTTATCGTTTGGCTTGCGCTGGGTTATGACTTTTCATATGCGCTGACGAGAGGTATTTCCGTGCTCGTAATCAGCTGTCCGTGCGCGCTCGGTCTTGCGACGCCCGTTGCTGTTATGGTAGGCAGCGGTAAGGGCGCGAAAAACGGCATTCTGTTTAAGACTGCTGCTTCGCTTGAAGAAACGGGCAGGATAGAGATTGTTGC
>CAMPAT010000034.1 GCA_946633275.1 uncultured Clostridia bacterium | reverse complement strand
CAGCAAGCTCATCATTCCCGCTGATATTTACGCGATACGAGAAGTCGCCGACTGCAAAACGCTTCGCCGCGGTGCTCATCTGCTGAAGCGGAGTTATCATCTTCTTAGTGAGCAGCCAAATCATAATGAAGCCGACTGTAAGGCAGATAATCGCGATGAATACGACCATTTCGATTACTGATGACACGAGTCCTGCGGTGCCCGTTTCAACTACTGCGAAAACAGAGCCGATGATGTTGCCCGAGCCCTCCGAACCGGAGGCGTAAGACGGCGCAACGACTGCAGTACCTACGACGTAGCAGTTCTGATTATTAATCGTACTTGTTGAAACGGCAGTTCCGTTTTCGTAAACGCTCTGGATAATCTTATCATCGATTTTCAGATTAACGTGATCGTCGCATACCATTGAGGAGGTGTAGTACGGGGATATTCCTACCTGCTCCTTGCACAGTATTATGTTTCCTGCGGTGTCGCATACGAAAACGTCGGAGTCGATACAGCTCGATACAACTGACAGCGATTCGCAGATTACCTCTTTTTCGTAAGAATAGGAGGAATTCATATTGTTTACAATCAGCGTTGACGAAATTGAGCTTGCGATTGACTGCGTATTTTCCTGCAACAGCTCGGTCTTCGCGTTAATTGAGTAAGAATTTACCGTGATTATGAGCGATGTTCCGAGTACGGTAAACGTTACGAGGAATATTGAGGCAAAGAGTACAAAGTATGTTACGAAAATATTGCCTCTTGCTTTATTCTTAATCTTCTTCATCTTATATTTTACTAATTATAGGGGCGACCATTGGTCGCCCGTAGTTTAATAATATTTATCAGTCTTTTGTTTCAAATTTGTATCCTACGCCCCATACTGTGCGGAGCTCCCATTTGTCCGATACGCCTTCAAGCTTTTCACGCAGGCGCTTAACGTGAACGTCAACCGTTCTGCTGTCGCCGTAGTAGTCGAATCCCCATACCTCGTCGAGAAGCTGGTCGCGCGTGTAAACTCTGTTCGGATTTGAAGCGAAGTGGTAGATGAGCTCAAGCTCTTTCGGCGGAGTGTCAACAGGCACTCCGTTAACCTTCATTTCATAATTATCGATATTGATTTCGAGCTTGTCGTAAATTACAACCTTCTTTTCGCTTTCACCGTTGTCGCTCGTGCCCTTAGTTCTGCGCAGTACCGCCTTAACGCGCGCCATAACCTCTTTTGCGTCGAACGGCTTAACTACGTAGTCGTCCGCGCCGAGCTCAAGACCGAGTACCTTATCGAAGGTTTCGCCCTTTGCCGTGAGCATAATTATCGGGGCAGAGGAGGTCTTACGGATTTCTCTGCAAACCTGCCATCCGTCAATCTTCGGAAGCATTATGTCAAGCAGTACGAGGTCCGGGGTCTTAGCACGGAAGGTGTCAACAGCCTCCTGACCGTCGTGTGCAGTAAAAACGAGATAGCCGTCGTTTTCGAGATAGAGCTTGAGAAGTTCGCTGATGTTGAGATCGTCGTCAACAACAAGAATTTTATCTGCCATAGTATTGTCCTTTCGTATGTTAATAATTAGGTTTTATCATTTATTTTTGTTCACATTTTTACTTTCGGGTGAACAATATTTTAATTTTGTAAATAATTCTTTACCATTGTTTTCCCATTCTTTCGCACGCTTCGACGTAGTCGATAAACTGCTTTGCGCATCTCGGCGAACGTCCTCCGCGGCGGCGCGCCCAGTTTTCCGCTTCAAGAAGAAGCTTGTCCGTGTCGACGTTTATTTCTCTGTCGGCGGCAATCTTTTCAGTTATGTCGAGATATTCCGCCTTGTCAGGGTTCATAAACGTGATTGTTACGCCGAATCTGTCTGAGAGCGAAAGTTCCTCCTGCATCGTATCGCTGCGGTGAATGTCGTTTTCACGGTCTGAATGATTTTCTTTTATGAGATGACGTCTGTTTGACGTCGCGTAAATGAGAGTATTGCTCTGCCTGCCCGATACCGAGCCTTCGAGCGCCGCCTTGAGTTCGCCGAACGAGTCGTCGTGCGCGTCAAAGCTGAGGTCGTCAATGAAGATTATGAATTTCATCGGGCTGTTTGCAATCTTCTCTCTGATGATAGTGAGCTTGCTGATATCGCCCTTTGATATTTCGATTATGCGCAGTCCGTGATATTTGTATTCGTTAAGAACTGCGTGAACTGTCGAGCTTTTACCTGTGCCCCTGTCTCCGTAAAGGAGGATGTTGTTTGCCGGGAGCCCGTCGAGAAACGCCTCGGTGTTTTCAAGCACCTGCTCCCGCTGTCTTTCATAATTCTTCAGCTCGGCAAGCTCAATCGGGTCTGTACTTGTAATCGGCACAAATTCGCCGTCCTGCCAGGTGAAAGCATAATATCTTGCGTATATGCCGTAGCCGTTATTCTCGTGGTAATCGCACAGCTCGTCATAGTGCTCTGCCCAGCCTTCGCCGAGCGGTTCCAGGGCTTCGCCCGTGTGCCAGCGCGGGAGCGTGAGCAGCACTTTTTCCTCCTCGCCGTACGTTTCGCCGATTATATCCTCCGCCGTAACTTTTGAAATCGTTTCAAGCTTTGCAAGGTCGCTCTTGACTCCTTCGGTTATCGAGTCGGGAAGCTCCTGCGCCTTGCCTGCGGCGGCAGCCTTGGTGAATATATTATCATCGTAAAGTACAAAGGCGCTGATATATTCTTTCAGCGATTCGTGTGCGCTCAGTTTCCTGAAAAATCTGCTGTACAGCCTCGGAACGTCTTCACCCTCGGCACCGTCGAGTAAGTCGCGCAGAGCGCAGAGAACCTCGTCGCTGTCGGCGTTATATACGCATATCGAATCAATATTGTATTTTAATTCATCAATTTTCTTCATTACGAATTACCTCAGTATAATTTTACTCTATTTGTTAACAATTTACAATAGAATTATTGTAAAAAATGCCTAAAAATAGTAAATTTATTCAATAAAACAGATTTATTTTTTAATATTTTGTTACAAATAACACTTGAATTAACTCAGATTCTAACTTATAATATATTACGCTAACACACAAAAGTGCTAACTAAAACATAATTATATGGAGGAAAATATTATGGCAGACGCTAAAATTTTCTACGAATCAGACTGTAACCTCAGCGTTCTTGACGGCAAGACAGTTGCTATCATCGGCTTTGGTTCACAGGGACACGCACACGCACTTAATCTTCACGAGAGCGGCGTTAACGTAATCGTCGGTCTTTATGAAGGCTCAAAGTCATGGGCTCACGTTGAGTCACTCGGACTTAAGGTTATGACTACTGCTGAGGCAGTTAAGGCTGCTGACGTTATTATGATTCTCACTCCTGATGAGAAGCAGGCTGCAATTTATAAGAATGATATTGAGCCAAACCTCACAGAGGGCAAGGCGCTCGCTTTTGCACACGGCTTTAATATCCACTTTAAGCAGATTGTACCTCCTGCAAATGTAGACGTATTTATGATTGCTCCTAAGGCTCCCGGCCACACAGTACGTTCAGAGTACAAGGAGGGCAAGGGCACACCTTGTCTCGTTGCTGTATATCAGGACGCAACAGGCCATTGCCAGGATATCGCTCTTGCATATGGTGCAGGCATCGGCGGCGCTCGCGCAGCTATCCTTGAGACAACCTTCAAGTGCGAAACTGAGACTGACCTCTTCGGTGAGCAGGCTGTTCTTTGCGGCGGTGTAACAGCTCTTATGAAGGCCGGATTTGAAACTCTCGTTGAGGCTGGTTATGACCCGCGTAACGCTTACTTCGAGTGTATCCACGAGATGAAGCTTATCGTTGACCTTATCTACAGCGGCGGATTCTCAAAGATGAGATATTCAATTTCGAATACTGCTGAGTTCGGCGATTACGAAACAGGCAAGCGCCTCATCACAGATGAGACTAAGAAGGAAATGAAGAAGGTTCTTGAGGAAATTCAGGACGGTACATTCGCTTCTAAGTTTATCACAGAGGCTAATAACGGCTGGGCACACTTCAAGGCTAAGAGAGCTCTTGAGGCTGAGCATCAGCTTGAGAAGGTCGGCGAAGGCATCCGCGCTATGTACAGCTGGAACGGCGACGACAAATACGCTGAGAAATAAGCAAAAAGCGCACAACCGCGCTGCAATGCCGCAGGGATTACCTGCGGCATTTTTATCGCTTTTTGTTTTTTGCTCGGAGGCGGTACCTTCGTACAGCACACGCTCGCAAAAAACAAAATTCTGCATCTTTTTTCTTTATTTCTCAATTCTTCGTTTTTGGTGCCTTGCGAGCTTTGTTTACAGTTTTTATAAATCGGAGCGAAGCGACCGTTAGTTTATCATTTTTAATTCATAATTTATAATTAAAAAACACTTGTGTTTGTGATAATACTATGTTAAAATACCCCCAGACTTTTTAGGAGGTAACTCTTATGATTAGTGCAAATAATATTTCCGTTCAGTTTGGCGGCAGGTCTCTGTTTGAAAGAGTTAACGTTACTTTTTCACCCGGTAACTGCTACGGCATTATCGGCGCCAACGGCGCAGGTAAGTCAACTTTCCTCAAGGTGCTTTCCGGTGACCTCGAGCCGAGCAAGGGCGAAATTCATATTACCCCGGGCGAAAGGCTTTCGGTGCTTAAGCAGGACCACTTTGCTTTTGATGAGTACGAGGTTGTACGCACGGTGCTTATGGGCAATCCGCGCCTTATTGAGATTATGGAGGAGAAGGACGCCCTTTATATGAAGGAGGATTTCTCCGAGGAGGACGGTATTAAGGCGGGCGAGCTTGAGGCTGAGTTTGCAGACCTCGACGGCTGGACCGCAGAGAGCGACGCAGAGTTTATGCTCAACAAGCTCGGCGTGTCCGACGAGTACCATTATCTTAAGATGGCGGAGCTTCCTTCCGACTTGAAGGTTAAGGTGCTTCTCGCGCAGGCACTTTTCGGAAATCCCGACATTCTTCTCCTTGACGAGCCTACCAACCACCTTGACTTGACGGCTATCTCGTGGCTCGAAAACTTCCTTCTCGATTTCCCGAATACCGTAATCGTTGTGTCGCACGACCGTCATTTCCTTAATAAGGTATGTACCCATATCTGCGATGTTGATTATGGTAAGATTACTCTTTATACAGGTAACTACGATTTCTGGTTTGAATACACTCAGATGCGTCAGCGCCAGGCGCGCGACCTCAATAAGAAGAACGAGCAGAAAATCAAGGAGCTTCAGGACTTCATTAACCGCTTTTCTGCAAACGCTGCAAAGAGCAAGCAGGCAACGAGCCGTAAGAAGCAGCTTGACGCTCTCGAGATGATTGAAATGCCTGTTTCGTCGCGTCGTTTTCCGTATGTAGATTTCAAGCCTGACAGAGAGTGCGGAAACGACCTTCTGCGTGTTGACCATCTCACTAAAACAATCGGCGACCGCAAAGTGCTTGATGATATTTCATTCGTTATTCATCCGCGCGAGAAGGTTGCGTTTGTCGGATCGGACGTAGTTGCAAAGACAACCCTTTTTAAAATCATTATGGGCGAAATGGAGCCCGACGAGGGCTCATACAAGTGGGGCGTTACCACATCTCAGAGCTACTTCCCGTCTGATAACAGCGAATATTTTGACGGCGTTGAGCTCAACCTTGTCGACTGGCTTCGCCAGTACACAACAGAACAGCTCGAGGCTGACATCCGCGGCTGGCTCGGCAGAATGCTTTTCAGCGGCGACGAGGCGCTTAAGATGGCGAATGTCCTTTCGGGCGGCGAGCGCGTAAGATGTATGCTGTGCAAGATGATGCTCTCGGGTGCGAATGTGCTCATTCTTGATGAGCCGACCAACCACCTCGACCTTGAGTCAATCACAGCGCTCAATAACGGTCTTATCCGTTATCCCGAGACGGTGCTCTTCACCTCTCACGACCACCAGTTTGTGCAGACTGTCGCAGACAGAATTATCGAAGTCAGCGGGAATACGCTCATTGACCGTAAGGGAACTTACGATGAATTTCTTTCGGTATTCGACGAAGAACAGCTTAGAAAGTATTAAAAGAAGCGAGCATCACGCTCGCTTCTTTCGCTACTCGAAAGAATGGTAACAAAACAAGGATTCCTTAACTCCTTAATAATAACTAAGCATTATTTCATAAGCTTGATTGTCAATGATAAAAGCCTTCCGTTCGGAAGGCTTTTGCTATTTGATAAAGCTTTTAACTTTTTCAATACTTTTTTCGCCCTGAGTATAGCCGAGCTGATAAATTGCTTCGAGTTTTTCGGGGCTTTTTTCGAGCGCGGTACATTTGAGGTCGGCGAGCGGCTGAATAACGAGAACTCTGCCTTCCGCTTCAAGCTCGCGTATACGCTCAAGCTGGTTATTGTAAACAATGCTTCTGTTAATGATAGCGTCGCCGATTAGAGGATAGGTGTTGTTAAACGGCTTTTTGAAATTCCTGTTTGTAACGGGCTTGACGTAACCCTTGCATTGTGTGAGGATAACGACCGCCTTCTCGCAGCCGTCTTCGAGCGCTCTTTCAACGGGGATAGAGTCTGCGAGTCCGCCGTCAAAATAAAGCTCGCCGCCGATTTCCGTTCCTTTCGTAACTCCCGGCATACTGCAAGACGCTCTGATTTCGGGGCACTCGTGGCGCAGAGATTTAGGATAGAAATATTCTGCCTTGCCCGTTTTTGCATTAGTAGCAACAACGCAGTATGTCGCGCCCGATTTCTCAAATGTTTCCTGGTCGAGCGGGAAAAGGTCATAACTCAGCTCGCCGAAAGCCCAGTCGAAATTGCAGTATTCGCCGCGCTTGCGAAGATTGCCGAAGCTCATATATCTCTTATCCTGCGCGGAGCAGAGTATTACGTCGTGCTGTCGTCTGATATTTTTACCGAGGAACGAGGCTCCGCTGCAGCTTCCCATAGAAACACCTATAACGTAGGGGAATTCAATTCCGTTTTCCATAAATGCGTCGAGAACGCCTGCGGTATAAATACCTCGCGAACCTCCGCCTTCGAGTACAAGTCCGCATTTATACATTTCTGTCACTTCCTGTTAATAAAAATGCAGGGAGGGCGTTCATCCCCTCCCTTTAATTCTGTTTAATGATTACTCAGCCTTCTTTTTCGGCGCAGCCTTTTTCTTCGGTGCGGCTTTCTTCTCAGCCTTAGGCTCTTCGATAACTTCAGGCTCGTCTTTAACCTCTACGATTTCGAGCTCGTTGTCACACTCAAAGAAGTCGTTGTCG
>CAMPAT010000033.1 GCA_946633275.1 uncultured Clostridia bacterium | reverse complement strand
GCAAAGAGGATATTATGGTCGAAAAGGGTTATCCGCGAAATGACGAACTCTTCACTTTCGACGACAACAAGGTCGCAGCGATTAAGGAAGAACTCGGCATACCGCAGGATAAAAAGGTTATTCTCTACGCTCCGACGTGGCGCGACAATCAGCACACACTCGGCGTAGGATACACGTTTGACATCGGAATTGACCTGAAGAAATTGAGAGAGCGCTACGGCGACGATTACGTTATTCTTATGCGTATGCATTATCTCATCGCAAGCCAGATGAATCTGCGCGGCGTTTCTGATTTCGCAATAGATGTGTCAAACTATAATAACGTTAACGACCTTTATATAATTTCGGACATTCTGATTACCGACTACTCAAGCGTGTTCTTCGACTACGCTAATCTGAAAAGGCCGATACTCTTTTATATGTACGACCTTGACACGTATCAGAACAATACGCGGGATTTCTACATCTCGCTCGACGAGCTCCCCGGCCCTATCATCAAGGAGGAATCGGAGCTCTCCGACGCTATCGGAAATATATCCGAGATTCAGTCTCAGTACGCCGAAAAATACAAGGCGTTTAACGATAAGTTCAATTATCTTGATGACGCATTTTCGGCAAAGAGGGTTGTTGAGACCTGTATAAAATAATTCCCCGCGAGGTTAACAAATGGATTATCAGTATGACATAAGCGTAATTGTGCCGATTTATAATGTTGAACAATTCCTTCCCGCCTGTCTTGACTCAATCGCACGTCAGACGAAGGACAATATGGAAGTCGTTATGCTTGACGACGGTTCAACCGACGACAGCGGCAGAATTGCGGACAAATATGCTCAGAAATACGAAAACTTCTTCGTTTATCATATCGAAAACGGCGGACTCGGTCACGGCAGGAACTACGCCGTGGAAAAGTCGCACGGAAAATACATCATTTTCATCGACTCCGATGATATCGTAACGAGCGACATTTACGAAAAGATGTTCTGTATCGCAGAGAAGAACAACAGCGATATGACGATATGCAACGTCGAGCGATTTAACTCTTCGCGCGAGTGGCACTCAGGCATCCACTCAAGAGCGCTGCGTAACGCGCGCAGCATAACGCATATCAAGGAAAACCACGACCTTCTCTACGACACAACTTCGTGGAACAAGCTTATCAGGCGCGATTTCTGGGACAAGTACCATTTTCAGTTCCCGGAGAATATTCTCTACGAGGATATCCCCGTAACAATCCCTATGCACTACCTCGCAAACAATGTTTCAACAGTAAAGAGCATAGGTTATCTCTGGCGAGTGCGTGACCAGGCTTCAAAATCAATCACGCAGAACACGAGCAGCCTGCGCAATCTCAAGGACAGAATTGAAATTCTAAGAATGCTCGATAAATTCTTTGAGGAAAACGTCAGCGAAAAGGAGCTCTGCATAGACAAGGAGCTCAAGGCGCTTCGTATCGACCTCATCATATTTGTAAAAGAGTGCATTTCTCCTAACGTCGGCGAGGAGCAGGGCAAGGAGATTATGGCGCTCATAACAGAATATATTAACGAGGCAATAAGCGACGAAGCTTTCAGCAGGCTTTCTTATATCGAGCAGTATATCTACAAGCTCGTTATGGCAGGCGATTACGCAAAGCTGTGTGAAGCTATGCTCTTCCGTTCAAAAGAGCTTGTTAAGCTCCCGATTATTGAAGAGAACGGCAGATTTGACATCTCAATCCCCGAAAATATATTCGGAAAAAGCAGAGTGGATTATACAAACGAACTCAGCGTGCTCTTCCCTTACACATTCATTAAAGATATCGTAGCCGACGACGGTAAACTGACCTTCACGGCTCACCTCTATTTTCCGAGGGTCAACATCGCCGAGGGCGAACAGGAGCTTGAAATCCTGCTTTACAACGAATTTACAGGCGAGGGAGTTCCACTCGATTTCAAGTACATTAAGAACGACGAGCTGACAAGCCAGAAGGGCGTAGTATTCTGCAAAACTACAGGCGAAACGGCTGAGTACAATTACGACGGCACGGGAGTTGAGTTCACCCTCGACCTCGGCAAGCTCGAATTCGACGGCGACAGCAGAGCGCATTCAATCCTGATTAACTATAAGAACAGATTAACCTCGGGCGCCACAGTACTCCATAATATGTACTCAACGCTCGTTGACTGGTCAGACGACCTCGCGGTTATGTCTGATGACAAAATTGCGCATATTGAAATCGGAGCGTACAAAACTCCTTCAATTTATATTGACAATGTTCAGTGCACGCTCCTCGAAAACTCATATGACGACGAGTCAATCACGCTCAAGCTGAGTCAAAACGATGCGCTTCTCAAGCTCGTTAACTCAACCGACAAGAGCGACGTCAGAACCTTTGAGGTTAAGGACGGGGGCGTAAAAATCCCCGTTGACGCCCTTGTCAGCGGAGACGAATACGAACTTTACACCGTAATCGGCGGCAAGGAGAGCAAGCTGCTCAGGAGCAACAAATCGAGCAATCTCATCCACACCGAGCGGTACGGCGCATTAATCCGCTCAAACAAGACGCACAATGTCCGTATCAGGAAATTTGACGCGTTTACCTGCGTGCGCGACCCCGAGGAAGAAAACGGCGTAGTACGCTTCAAGACGACTAACCTCGGCGCAATAGATTTTTCGTATAACAAGGCGCAAATCGTAATTTACGACGAGATTGCAGGCGTATATAGAGTGCTCGCAAAGAACAAGGTGCACCATTGTAAGGACGGCAGGCTCCGCGCTGAATTTGAAATCGACTTCAACGATGATGAAATAAACAGCAATCTTTACAAGAGCCGAAGAAGCGTTATGATTGAATATCTCAAGCTCGACGTTCTCGGAAATGTAACTAAATCGGAGCGCCATACTTTAATCAGCAGGAAGCACTTCAAGCATCAGATTTCCTTCGACACAATCGATATAAGATTCTTCCGCGAAACAAACTGCGTTGCGACTCTCAATCTCCTCCCGAAATGGAGCGAGGAAGAAAACTCTATAGACAAGCGCAAGGCACTAATGGACAAGTATTACGCTGATTTCCGCAAAGAGCCTCTTAACGAAAAGATGGTTGTTTTCGAATCAATGTGGGGCACGAAATTCAGTTGTAACCCGCGCGCAATATACGAGTATATCCAGAAAAATCATCCCGATTATGAGTGCGTATGGCTCTTTGACGACGAGCGCACGCCGATTTCCGGAAACGGCAGACGCGTAAGACGCGGCTCGCTCGAATACTACAAGGTGCTCGCTCAGGCTAAGTACTTCTTCAACAACGTTAACTTTGAGGACGACTACATCAAGCGCGACGGTCAGATTGAGGTGCAGACAATGCACGGCACGCCGTACAAAACGCTCGGGCTCGACGTAACGGATGACTTCCCGAATAAAGAGGTCATTGAACACTACGTGGCGCGCAACAGACGTTGGGACTATCTGATTGTTCAGGGTAAATTCACCGAGGACAAGGCGTACGATATGTTCCGCTGTGAGTGCAAAATGCTCGAGACGGGATATCCGCGCTGCGACGCTCTTTACCACAGCGTCAATGCAAGCAAGATTAAGGAAAACCTCTCTATCCCGAAGGATAAGAAGGTAATTCTCTACGTTCCGACGTGGAGAGTGCGCAACCATTTTGATATGGAGCTTGAGCTCGATAAAATGAGAGAAGCGCTGTCAGACGAATACGTGCTCCTCATCAGAATTCATCATCTTTGCTCAAACGGATACGATATTCCTGCGGACAACAAGTTCATATTTAACCTCAACGATTACACTAATCTTGAGGATTTGTATAAAATCAGCGACGTTTTAATCACGGATTACTCGAGCATTATGTTCGATTATGCTCTGCTTGACAAGCCTATGCTCTTCTTCGCTTACGACCTGGAAAGCTACGCAGGCGCAACGCGCGGAGTTTACTTCGACATCAAGACAGAGGCTCCCGGTCCGCTCGTTTACACAACGGACGAAGTTATTGACGCCGTGAAGAACATCGACAGCAAGATGGCTGAGGTGTCCACGAGAGCGCAGGCGTTCAAGGAAAAGTACTTAACGTACGAATGTCCGGACTCGGCGAAGAAAGTTGTCGAAGAGGTAATGAACCCGAAGCACGTCAACCCCTTCGTTTACAAATTAACTCATAAGAAAAAATAGTCTGATAATAGGAGACAATAAACCGTAATGAAAAAAGTAAGTGTTATTGTACCCGTTTACAATGTTGAAAAGCATGTCGGAAACTGCCTTGAAAAACTTGTAAATCAAACAATAGACGATATCGAAATACTCGTAGTCAACGACGGCTCAACCGACAATTCACAAGCCGTAATTGACGAGTACGCAGCGAAATATCCCGATAAGATAAAAGCCTTTGAAAGCGAGAACCGTGGCGCTGCAGGCGCAAGAAACTATGCGCTTGAGCACGCGACGGGCGAATATATAGGCTTTGTTGACAGCGACGATTTTGCTGAAGTTGATATGTTTGAAAAGCTGTATAACAAGGCAAAGTCCGACGACGCGGATATCGTGTCCTGCGGCTATTACAGAATAGTTAACGGAGTAGGCAAAAAGCGCGCGTGCTACGATTACCCCTGCTTCGGCGAGAATGTTTTTGACGAGCCGAGCCTCTTCATTAACAATCTGCCGTATATATGGAACAAGATTTTCAAGCGCGAACTCGTTTTGAAAATCGGCGGTTTTGACAACAGACTGAGAATATACGAGGATTTAGTTTTCACATACAAGCTGTTTTTGCTCGCCAACAAAATTGACCTCGTGCCGGAGCCGCTTTACTGTTACACAATCAACCGCGAGGAGTCGCTCACATCCACCTTCAGCGAAAAGAGATTTGATATCTTCACCGCGGCAGACGACCTCATCGCCTTTTTCAAGGAGAATAGCGCCTTCGAATTCTTCGAGGACGAGCTGCTTTTCGTAATTCTCAAGCATATCTACGTTGTGCTTGAAAAAGAGGTTGTCTTCTCCTCAATTCCGATTAAAAACAAGTTCATCAATCAGGCGTTCAGATATCTGAATACAACGTTCCCTTGGTGGCGCGACTACGGACTTTATTACAAAAGATTTAAGAAAAACAAGAAGAAATATACAAAGAAGCTGTGGTGGAAATCATTCTTCGTCGTTAAAAAGGCGCCGCGCAAGGCTGTCAAAAGAGCGATTAAAGGCTCAGTAACTGCGCTCAAACTCTTCGCAGGCTCAAATCTCGGCGGCGTGTTCAACAAGTACAGCAAAAAGCCGCTCGACGAAAAAGCCGTCATTCTCCAAGCTCAGCACGGCAATAACCTCAGCGGCAATATCTTCTACCTTCTGCGCGAGCTAAGCTCCGACAAATACAGCGATTACAAACTTTATGTGCCGTATAACAAGTCGAAGTTCAAGGCGTATCAGTCTCTGATTAACGCGTACGGATTTAATCGTGCCGAGCTTGTGGACATTAATTCATCACGATACGCAAGACTTCTTGCGACGTCAAAGTATCTCTTCAACGACACGAGCTTTGCCTCGTATTTCATAAAGCGCGAGGGTCAGGTTTACCTCAACACCTGGCACGGAACTCCGCTTAAAACGCTCGGCAAGAGCTCAATAACCGATTTTTACGACATCGCGAATTTGCAGAAGAACTTTGTTTCTGCCGATTATCTGCTGTATCCTAACGAGTACACGCGCGACAATATGATGCGCGACTATATGCTCCCCGATATTTTCAGGGGCGAGGTGCTCCTTTCGGGCTATCCGCGAAACGAAATCTTCTTTGACGAAAAGCGCAGGGATGAGCTTAAGGAAAAGTTTGAGCTCGGCGATATGCAGGTACTCGCATATATGCCGACATGGCGCGGAAATGTGCGCGACGTCGACCACGAAAGTCAGATTGAGGAAATCAGAGAATATCTCAAGTACATTGACGACAATCTCGGCGACAATCAGGTGCTCTACGTTAACTTCCACCCGTTTGTTATGGCTGACTTAAGTCTCAAGGGATTTTCAAAAATCAAGAAGTTCCCCGCTAAGTACGAGACGTACGATTTCCTTAATGTTGCGGACGTGCTGATTACCGACTATTCAAGCGTAATGTTTGACTATTCGCTCACGGGCGGCAAAGTGATACTCTTTACATACGACCGCGAGGACTACCTCGGCACGCGCGGGCTCTATCTTGATTTCGACAAGCTCCCGTTCTCGAGAGTTGACACGGTAAATGAGCTTGTGGCAGAGATAAATAAGGCTGAAAAGCCCGACGTTTCGGGACTTCTCGACGAATACTGCAGCTACGACCGCGCAGATATTTCCGCTCAGATTTGCAGTATGATGCTAAAGGGCGAAAGCACCGAGCTCAGCCTCACGCAGAATACATCCGACAAAAGCTGCGTATTCCTCTTCGCAGGCGACGCGCTGAGCAAGAGCAACCGTACTGACAGATTTCTCGCTGCAGTCGGCGACGCAGAAGACAGCGAAAAGTACAGCTACTACGTCTCCTACGTCACGGAAAAGGTACGCCGAGACACCGAGGAGCTGTACAAAATTTCCGGCAAAATCAACTTTATGGGACAGCTTAAGGTGTTTACGAACACATCAAAACTCACGCGCTTTAACATCGCCGTTCTGATGAGATTCAAGCCGCTTTATTCAGTAATGCGCAGTTCGCTGAGAAAAGCGTTTAAGACGGAATTCAAACGCGTCTTTGCCGACATCGAAATGTGCGCGCTTCTCGGATACGGAAACATCGAAACGGCAAGGCTTTACACTCTCGCCGAGGCGGAGTGCAAGAAGTTCCTCTATCTTGAAAAACCGAGCGAACTCAACAGACGCGTCCACGCTTCCGTATATAAGAAGTTTGACGCAATTCTCGTAAATGACGACAAGACCGCAAAGGCAGTTAAGGCATACTGCAAAGGCGCTAACGTTAAAAAATGCGCGGATTTCAGCTCCGTAAGACTAATTGAAAGTGAGTTATAAAAAATGCAACCTCAAACGAGGTTGCATTTTTATTCTTGTTATTTCCTTGTTTTTACTGTTTTCGGCTTGCTCCATTCGGAGTAGTATTTCTTGCCGCCAACAGACTTGTAAGTGCGGATACGCACATAATATTTTTTGTTTTTCTTAAGACCTCCTATTGTTTTTGCGGAGGTTTTATTCTTCTTCACGGTTACCTTCTTCAGAATCTGTTTCTTGCCCTTTTTGAACTTCTTATTCGTACAGAGCTGGAGCTGATAACCGTCCGTCTGCTTCGTCTGCTTCTTCCACCTGAGAGTGAAGCCGTTTTTATACGACTGGGAAGAGGAAATCGCCGTTCCCTTAGGGTTAATCTTAAACGCTTTTGTAAAGCTTCCCTCGTATCTTCCGCGGAAAGTTACCTTCG
>CAMPAT010000032.1 GCA_946633275.1 uncultured Clostridia bacterium | reverse complement strand
TTAAACGCACTATACTTTGACAAATCCTTAGTCTTTATAATTGCAAGCGCAATAATGATTGCAACGGCTACTTTTGCCATATCACCGACAATAGTAAGTAATGCAGGCAGTTTGCCATAATTCCTGAGCATATTAGTTGAGCCTGCGTTACCGCTTCCGTGATTTCTTACGTCGTCGTGTTCCATTCTGCGAGAGAGAATAACACCGAAATTAAGGCTGCCGAGGAGATAGGAAATAATCGCAACAAGAATGAATTCTAAAACTATCATTTTTTGCCTTCTCCCCTTTCCCGGACAATAAATCTGACAGGTGTGCCAGTAAGACCGAATATTTCTCTGATTTGATTTTCAAGATATCGCTGATATGAAAAATGAAATAAATCCGCTCTGTTTACAAAGAATACGAATGTAGGCGGTCTTGTGGACGCCTGAGTCATATAGTAAATCTTAAGTCTTCTTCCCTTATCAGTAGGCGGTTGAACTCGAGCAGTCGCAACAGCAAGTACCTCGTTAAGCCTGCCGGTTGAAATTCGCATTGAATTCTGAGAATGTACATAAACTATCGTTTCAAAAAGCTTATCTATTCTCTGACCTGTTTTAGCTGATATAAAGATAACCGGGGCGTATGACATAAATGAAAAGTCAACGGCGAGCTTATTGCGAAATTCCTTCATTGTGTTGCCGTCTTTTTCAACGGCGTCCCACTTATTAACGGCTATAATGCACGCTTTACCTTGCTCAAGAGCAATTCCTGCGACTTTGCTGTCCTGCTCGGTGAAGCCTTCCGTAGCGTCAATCATAATTACGCAAACGTTGGCTCTCTCTACGGACATTCTTGCTCTGATAATTGAATACTTTTCAATATCATCATTAACTCTGCTCTTTCTGCGAAGTCCTGCAGTATCAATAAAGTTGAACTTACCGTATTCATTTTCGATATATGTATCCGTGGCGTCGCGCGTTGTTCCTGCTATATCGGAAACTATCGCGCGCTCAGTTCCGCTGATGAAGTTAACGAGCGATGATTTACCGGCGTTCGGTTTACCGATAACGGCAACATTGATAATTTCTTCATCGTCTTCTTCATCATCTTCCTGCTCAGGAAAATACTTGATCACCTCATCAAGCAAGTCACCGGTACCGTGTCCGTGCACAGATGAAACGGCAATCGGGTCGCCGAGTCCAAGATTATAAAATTCATAAAACTCAGGGTCAGGCTCGCCGATTTTGTCGCATTTATTTACACAAAGGACAATGGGCTTATTGCTTCTGAGCAGCATTGCGGCAACATCCTGGTCGCTGGCAACAACACCGCACCGTATATCACAAACGAGAACAATCACATCAGCAGTTTCAATAGCGATTTGCGCCTGTGAGCGCATCTGCTTGAGGATAATGTCGTCGCTATGAGGCTCTATACCGCCTGTGTCGACGAGAAGAAACTTATGATTGAGCCATTCGCAATCTCCGTAAATTCTGTCTCTTGTAACGCCGGGAGTATCGTCGACAATGGACATTCTCGCGCCGATTAACTTGTTAAAAAGTGTTGATTTGCCAACATTCGGTCTGCCGACAATGGCAACTACCGGTTTTGACATATCGCCACCACCTTTCATATAACAAGAAAGGCGGCCTACAGCCGCCATATACTTGATATTAGTCTACATCGATTACTTCTTTTCCGTTGTAGTAACCGCAGCTTGGGCAAACCCTGTGCGGTACAGTGTACTCAGAGCAATTCGGGCATTTTACAAGTGTAGGAGCATCTAACTTCCAAACGCTTGAACGTCTCTTATTCTTTCTTGTCTTTGAAGTTCTTCTTGCAGGTACAGCCATTATAATTCCTCCTTATTTCAAAAACTATTAGTTAATTTACTAATCTTCAAGCAACTGAAGAAGAGCCGCCATCCTTGGGTCAACATCTTTCTTACAGTCACATTCTCCTTCATTCAGATTCTTACCGCACTTCGGACAAATGCCTTTGCATTCCTCATCACAAAGCATTTTTTGCGGCAAAAAAAGTTGAATTTCCTGATAAATATAATCGTCAAGGTCGAGCTTACAATTATCAACAACAACAAAATCGTCAAAATCATCGTCATTTTCGAGCTTCTCGACAACAATTTTATTTAAATCGAAGGAGTATTCTCTTTCAAACTCTTCTGCGCATCTGTCACAGACGCCGAAGAAATCGAAGCGCACATTGATATCGAGATATACTATATCAGCTTTGCAATACGCTTTACCCTTAACCTTAACACCGTTTTTGAGTGGCTTATAGGTGCTGTATTCGAAATCGTCAAATTGCAAAACGCAGTCAATATCGACAACTTCGTTATCAAAATTGAAAAGATTGGTAAAATCGAGCTGCATATAATCACCCCAATTATGCACTTTGCACTTTAAGTATTATATAGATATATAATCTTTTTGTCAATAGTTAATTTAAAATTAAGCGTTTTTTAAATCGTTATTAGTCAGGCTCAAAGGCTCCCTTTTCTTATTCGTTCTGATAAGAGGCTGTGAGTTGTTGCGAACGCACTCTTCAGTCACAACTATCTTCTCAATTGTGTAATCGGAAGGTACTCTGTACATCAAATCGCCGAGCACAGCTTCAAATACAGAGCGCAGACCTCTCGCTCCTGTTTTACGTTCAAGAGTAATCTCTGCCATAGCTTCAAGCGCTTCATCCTGGAACTGAAGTTCAACGTTATCCATCTCAAACAGTTTGGTATATTGCTTAACGATTGAATTCTTCGGTTCGGTCATAATTCTGACAAGCGCCTCCTTATCTAAATCCTGAAGAACGCTGACAACAGGAATTCTGCCGATAAGTTCAGGAATAAGACCGTATTTAACAAGGTCGTGCTGTGTGATATTCTTAAGGATTTCTTCCTGCTCAACCTTGTTCTTTTCCATATCAGAGCCGAAGCCGAGCGAGCCTCTGCCGAGCCGTTTTTCAATTATACGCTCAATTCCGTCAAAGGCACCGCCGCATATAAACAAAATGTTAGTTGTGTCAATCTGTATATATTCCTGCTGAGGATGCTTCCTGCCGCCTCCCGGAGGAACGTTAGCCTGAGTACCCTCAAGGATTTTGAGAAGAGCCTGCTGCACGCCTTCGCCGCTGACGTCTCTTGTAATAGAACGGTTCTCGCTTTTGCGTGAAATCTTATCAATTTCGTCAACGTAAATGATACCCGTCTCTGCTTTTTCAACGTCGAAATCTGCAGCCTGGATTAAGCGAAGCAAAATGTTTTCAACATCTTCTCCCACATATCCTGCTTCAGTAAGAGTTGTAGCGTCAGCAATTGCGAAAGGAACGTTGAGTATCTTCGCAAGAGTCTGAGCGAGCATCGTCTTACCAACACCTGTAGGGCCGAGGAGAAGGATATTACTTTTCTGAAGTTCGACATCACCTTCACCCTCGTAAAAAATGCGCTTATAGTGGTTATAAACGGCAACAGATAAAGTCTTCTTGGCTTCATCCTGACCGATAACGTATTCATCAAGCTTCTCTTTAATCTCCATCGGTTTCGGAAGAGTCATATCCTCGTTTGAATGTTTGCGAGTATCTTCTTCCTGAGCGGCGATTAAATCGTTGCACAGCGCTACGCATTCATCGCAGATATAGGCGCCGCGAGGACCCTCAATAAGTCTGTACGCCATTGATTCACTTTTACCGCAGAAGGAACATCTTGCTGCGTGGATTGAATCATCTCTATCCATTAATAAGCTCCCTTATCTTTTGTCAATTACCTTGTCTACAAGACCGTAAGCCATAGCTTCTTCAGCGGACATCCAGTTATCCCTGTCAGTATCCTTGACAAGTGTTTCATAATCCTGACCTGTATTAGCTGCAAGAATTCTGTTTAATTTCTCTTTAGTTTTAATTAAGTTCTTAGCAGCAATTTCAACATCAGTAGCCTGGCCTGTAATGCCGCTACCGCCAACAAGCGGCTGGTGAATAAGAATTTCACTATTAGGAAGAGCGATTCTCTTACCCTTGGTACCGCTTGAGAGAAGAAAAGCTCCCATGCTTGCAGCCATACCGACACAAATCGTTGAAACATCACACTTGATGTAATTCATTGTGTCATAAATTGCAAGACCTGCAGTAACAGAGCCGCCCGGCGAATTAATATAAAGCGAAATATCCTTATCGCTGTCCTGGCTTTCAAGAAACAGCAGCTGTGCTACGACAAGTGAAGCGGTGTTATCGTCAACCTGGTCGGAAAGAACGATGATTCTATCCGAAAGAAGTCTCGAGTAGATATCAACTGTTCTTTCGCCCGCGCTTGTCTGTTCAACAACGTAAGGTACTAATGATGCCATAAAATCACAATCCTTTAAATATTATTTGATTATTCAGTTAATTTATGCTTTCTTTGCGCTGTCAACGATAAGTTCAACAGCTTTTCTTGTCTTAATGTCGTTTTCGAGCTGTTCTGTAGGAACTGCAGCCTTAATCTGCTCAGCGTCCATACCGTACTGTTCGGCGAGCTTGTCAACTTCAGCGTTAACCTCATCTTCAGTAGCTTCAATATTCTCGGCTTTAACGATTTCTTCAAGAGCAAGAGAAACTTTAACCTGCTGCTTAGCGTTCTCCTCAAACTGTGCCTTGAAATCATCCATTGTCTGACCAAGATACTGGAGATAAGTATTAAGGTCGATACCCTGCATCTGAAGTCTGTATCCGTAATCCTGAACAAGCTCTTCAGTCTTGTTAGTGTTCATACACTCAGGAATCTCAGCTTCAATATTATCAATAACCTGCTGAATAAGAGCATTTTCAAATTCTCTCTTCGCATTCTCTTCTTTTCTTTCGCTGATTTGCTTTCTGAGCTTTTCTTTAAGCTCGTCAAGAGTTTCAACCTCTTCATCAACATCCTTAGCAAATTCATCATCAAGCTCAGGAAGTTCCTTCTTCTTAATTTCGTGAATCTTGCACTTGAAGACAGCCTCTTTACCTGCGAGGTCAGCCTGATATTCTTCCGGGAACGTTACGTTTACGTCAAATTCGTCATCTACATTGTGACCAGCAACCTGCTCTTCAAATCCGGGAATAAATGAACCTGAGCCAAGCTCGAGCGGATAATTTTCTCCCTTGCCGCCGTCGAAAGCTTCGCCGTCGACAAAGCCTTCGAAATCGATTTCAGCAGTATCGCCCATCTCAGCAGCTCTGTCTTCAACAGAAACAAGTCTGCTGTTTCTCTCCTGCATGCTCTTAAGCTCTTCGTTTACGTCATCGTCAGTTGCTTCAGTCTCGCCGTATTCTGCCTTGAGACCCTTATATTTGCCGAGTTTAACTTCAGGATATGTTGTAACCTTCATTTTCATCTCGACGCCTTCTTCCTTGCTCATTACTGATACATCAAGGTCGAACGGCTGGTCAACAACTCGAAGCTCAGCTTCATCAATAGCAGCCTGTACAGCTTCAGGATAGACGATTTCAAGAGCGTCTTCAAAGAAAACGCCTTCGCCGTAAACCTTCTCAATCATACCCTGAGTAGCCTTACCCTTGCGGAAGCCGGGAATCTGGATTGACTTTCTCTGACGCATATATGCAGTCTTGCAGGCATCAGCAAATGTCTGTGCATCAACTGTAACTTCAATTTCGTAAGTATTAGTTTCAACTTTATTTGATGATTTAAGTGCCATTGGAATGACCCTCCTTAATAATATTATAATTAAATATATTTCGAGCAAACATTATAACATAAGAAATATTAAAATACAACTATTATTTTAAATTATTTTATAATAAGTTTCGGCATAAATCCGAGCCTGTCGCATGAGATTAACTCAAAACGGCAGTTATCCACGCAGTCGTCTATTGCAAAATGCGCAGCATCACCGTGAAGATGACCGTAGTAACATTTTTTAATTCCATAGTCATTAATTAGCTGCATAATTTTGTCGCAGCTCTGGTCTGTCGTGACAGGAGGATAATGCAAGAAGAGTATTTTTTCGTCGCAAGTCGCGCTGTCAAGGGACATTTTTATTCTTCCGACTTCACGGTTGAGCACCTTTTCATCGTGTTCTTCTCCACTTTCAAACATCCATCCTCTGCTGCCGCAAACCGAAACTCCGCAGACCTCAAAAGAACTATTCTGCAAAATTTTTATAGAAGAAAAATCGTTTTCTTCTATAAAACTATTCATTTTGGTAAGCGTGTTCCACCAGTAATCGTGATTACCTTTGATAATGATTTTTTGCCCGCTAAGACGGTTGATAAAATCAAAATCAGGTTTCAGTTCATCAAAATTCATTGCCCAGCTGATATCGCCTGCAATGACAACTGTATCATCGTCGGAAATCAGCTTATTCCAGTTTTGCTCAATTCTGCTTACATAATTTTTCCAACCGGGAAAAGAGTCCATCGGTTTATCGGTACCGAAGGACAAATGAGTATCAGCAATAGCATATAATGACATAAAATCACCAAGAATAAAACGAATTTTAAAGTTAATAATACTAATGAAAGGAGTGTCAATATGGACAAAGAAATTAAAGGTATCTCTTGCGAGGTAAAAAACTGTATCTATCACGATACACATAACAACTGTAACGCAGGCCACATCAAAGTAGGCAATAAAACTGCGCAGAGTGAAAGCGAAACCAAGTGTGAAACATTTGAGTGCTGCGACACAATTGTAGATTGCGAATAAGAAATTTAGGGAGGGCTTAAAACCCTCCCGTTTTATTATAAATCAAGAAGTTTAAATACCATCTCGCTCATATTTTCTTTATCGCAAACTTCTTTAAAGCGGATGTTCTTATTTTTAAGCGCCTTGATGGGCTCAGGTACATCGGTACCTGTTACAAGACTTAACTCGTCAACAGTTTCAAATTCATCGCCTTCAAAAGAATTACCGAACAGAGCTGAAAATACGCTTTTAGGGAATTTATAAGGAGAAGCTGTGCTGTCAATTACAGTAGGAATATCGTCTCCGCTTGATTTTACATATTCTTCATAAACATTTACTGCGACAGCAGTATGAGTATCAAGAAGATAGTTATAATCGTTCTTCTGAGACTGAATAGTGTTTCTTACCGCATATTCATCAGCAAATCCGGCTTCAAAATCAGCCTGAATTTTTTCTAGCATTTCGTTGTCTACGGAATATTTACCGTCAGTTGCAAGGCTGCTCATCAAATTTGAAACAACGTCGTCTTTTTCGCCGCTTACGTGATATAAAAGGCGCTCCAAATTTGATGAAATCAAGATATCCATCGAAGGTGAAGTGGTAGTATAAAACGTTCTTACCTTGTTATATTCACCGGTTTTAATGAAATCGGTTAAAACGTTATTGGTATTAGACGCGCATACAAACTTCTTAATCGGAAGTCCCATATTCTTGGCATAGTAGCCTGCAAGAATGTTGCCGAAGTTACCTGTAGGTACTACTACATTAATCTCGTCGCCGAGCTTAATCCTTCCCTGCTCGACCATATCTGCATAAGCAGAAAAATAGTAAACAATCTGAGGCACAAGGCGTCCCC
>CAMPAT010000031.1 GCA_946633275.1 uncultured Clostridia bacterium | reverse complement strand
AGAGTGGCGTCGCCGAAGCCGCGAATATTCCTAAGCTGGTCAAGGCTCGTGTATCTCCCGATTTCCTTGCGGTATTCAACAATAAGCGACGCGCGTTTATAACCGAGAGATTCTATAGTCATCAGCTCTTCAACCGTCGCAGTATTTATATCAAGCGGATATTCGACCTGCAGCTTTGTAGTCTGAGTATCATCCCTCGCCTCTTCTGCCGACACAGTTTCTATCTCGGACTCGGTATGGACGAGTCGCGACTCGTACGCTGCGATAAACATACAAACTGCAAAGACTAAGAGCGCAACGCCTATCAGTATTCTCGTATGAATTTTGCTCTTTCGGTATCAATCATTTTCTTCGTTTATTTCCGGCGTTTTTTCTGTTACTGCGGTTTGTATTCTGATTTGCGAGCGGTCTGATAAGACACTTTTCGCCCGTGCCTATCAGGTCTGTACGGTGTGCTTTTACGAGCGCCTCCTCAACAAGGCGCCTGTTCTTCGGGTTAAAATACTGCAGCAGCGCTCTCTGAAGCGCCTTATCGTGCGGATTCTTCGCGCAATAGACCTCTTCCATTGTATATGGGTCAAGTCCGCTGTAGTACATCGCAGTCGAAATTGTTCCCGGGGTGGGATAGAAATCCTGAACCTGCTCAGGGCGGATTTTGTTCTTCTTCAGAAACTGCGCAAGCTCCACGGCGTCCTTAAGAGTTGAGCCGGGGTGGCTCGACATAAGATACGGAACAAGGTACTGCTCCTTATTAACCTCTCCTGTATATTTAAAATAGCGTCTTGAGAACTCAATATACGCTTCAATATGCGGCTTTCCCATTTTATCAAGAACGGCGGCAGAACAATGCTCAGGGGCAACCTTAAGCTGACCGCTGACGTGATATTTCACAAGTTCTCTGAAAAATGATTCGTCTCTGTCCTCAAGCAGATAGTCGTATCTGATACCGGAGCGTATAAAGACCTTTTTAACGCTCGGAAGAGAGCGAACCTCGCGGAGAATATCGAGATACTCGCTATGGTCAACCTCTAAATTCGGGCACGGTTTCGGAGCAAGACACTTCTTGCCCTTACAGAGTCCGTGCTCCTCCTGAATATCGCACGACGGGCGGCGGAAATTCGCCGTAGGACCGCCGATATCGTGAATATATCCCTTGAAGTTCGGCATATGAGTAAGTTTTTCAGCTTCCGTCAGAATACTCTTTTTACTTCTCGTTGTTACATATCTTCCCTGGTGGAATGCGATTGAGCAAAAGTTGCACGCGCCGAAGCAGCCGCGGTTATGAGTAATCGAAAACTCAACCTCCTGAATACCGGGAACGCCGCCGAGCTTTTCATAGCTCGGGTGGTATGTTCTCATATACGGAAGTGAATAAACCCAGTCGAGCTTGCTCGTTGTAAGAGGCGGCATAGGCTGATTTTGCACAACCATAATTTTTCCGTGCTTCTGCTTGATAATTCTGCCTCTGATATGGTCCTGCTCATCCTGCTGAATACGCGCGGCTTTTGCGTACTCCTTCTTAGAAGAGCAGATGTTTTCATAGCTCGGGCACTCTGTGCCGACATAAGGAGTTTCACGCACGTCTACAGCGTAAGACGTACCCCTGATATCGTGCATAGTGTCAACGCTTTCGCCGCTGTTGAGGCGGTTGGCAATTTCAATAATCTGGTTTTCACCCATTCCGAAAATAAGCAAATCAGCGCCCGAATCAATCAGGACGCTCGGCTTAACGCAATCCGCCCAGTAATCATAGTGCGCAAAACGGCGAAGCGAGGCTTCAAGGCCGCCGATAATTACGGGAACGTCGGGATAGGCGCTCTTTGCGAGCTTTGAATAAACGCACACAGCTCTGTCGGGGCGTTTTCCGACAACGCCTCCTGCAGTATATGCGTCAGCAGAACGCTTTTTCCTTGCGACAGTATAGTGAGCAACCATACTGTCAATATTCCCGGCGGTAATGAGAAATCCGAGTCTCGGCTTTCCAAACTGAACAAAATCAGCCGTGCTATTCCAGTCAGGCTGGCTTAGTACGGCTACTTTAAAGCCCTTCGCTTCAAGGACTCTTGTTATTATTGCAGCGCCGAAGGAGGGATGGTCGACATACGCGTCGCCTGTGACATAGACAAAATCGACCTCGTCCCATCCTCTCTTCTGCATTTCATCTTTGCTTATCGGTAAAAAATCATTCATCAGAACTCTTCAATTTCTTCTGTGACATCAGCAGGCTCCTCGGGAGCATCGAAGCTGATTTGTTCTGTATTTTCCGCGGTAAATTCAGGAGCAGGTCCCTGCGCCTGCATCTGAATCCATTGTTGCTTATTAATACGGATTTCGCGCGGCTTTGCGCCGTCCTGAGGTCCGATTATGCCCTTCTCTTCAAGCTGGTCCATAATCTTTGAGCCTCGCGAATATCCGACTGACAGCTTACGCTGAAGGAAGGAGGTTGACGCCCTGCCGTTTTCAAGTACGACGTCGACTGCTTTATCAAACAACGGGTCAAGCGCTTCGCCGCCTTCACCGTCGTCCGTAAACGGAGACGAGCCCTTTTCCTGAGCGGCTTTGTTCTCAATTTCCTTCTGGATTTCGTCCGAGTACTCGCTGTCGCCCTGATTCCTGATAAAGTTACAAAGCGACTCAACTTCTTCATCGCTGATGAAGCAGCCCTGAACACGAAGCGGTTTGCTTGCGCCGATAGGCGAATAAAGCATATCGCCTCTTCCGAGGAGTTTTTCCGCGCCGCCCGTATCAAGAATGGTACGCAAGTCTATCTGCGACGAAACAGTAAGCGCAATTCGCGATGAGATATTCGCCTTAATAAGACCTGTGATAACGTCAACTGACGGTCTCTGAGTAGCGATTACAAGGTGCATACCTGCTGCACGCGCCATCTGTGCAAGACGGCAGATTGAGTCCTCGACCTCTTTTGGCGCAGCCATCATCAAATCGGCAAGCTCGTCGATACAGATAACAATTTTCGGCATCGGTTCCATATCGTCGTGCTTCTTGACAAACTTATTATAACCCTCGATATCACGAACGCCCGTATCGGAGAACGCCTGATAACGCTTAAGCATTTCCGACACAGCCCAGCCGAGCGCGCCCGAAGCCTTGCGCGGGTCGGTAACGACGGGGACGAGAAGGTGCGGGATGTTCTCATACTTAGAAAACTCAACCTTCTTCGGGTCAATCATAAGGAATTTAACCTCATTCGGCTTCGCTCTGTAAAGGATTGAAACGATAATAGAATTCATACAAACAGATTTACCTGAACCTGTTGTACCTGCGATAAGAAGGTGAGGCATTTTTGAGACGTCGCAAAATACTGTATTACCTGCGATGTCCTTACCGATACCTGCTGAGAGCAGAGATTTTTGCTTTTCAAACTCGTCTGTATCGATAATTTCGCGCATTGAAACGCTGTTTTTAACGCTGTTCGGGATTTCAATGCCGACAGCCGCCTTACCCGGGATAGGCGCTTCAATTCTTACGTTAGTTGCCGCAAGATTGAGCGCGATGTCGTCCGCAAGGTTCGTAATCTTTGAAATACGCCCGCCTGCCGCAGGCTTAAGCTCATATCGCGTAACAGTCGGTCCGCGTGAAATATCTGTGATTTCAGCGGAAACGCCGAAGGAAGCAAGAGTATCAACGAGGAGAGCTGCGTTATTCTTAAGCTCGTTACTTACGTCGCGTGCAGATTTTTTCTTAACAGTCTTAAGCAAGTCAATAGGAGGAAGCTTATATTCAGCTACGCTTGAATGAAGCTCGTCTTCCGTAACGGTAAACTCGGGAATTTCCGCATTTTCGAGCTTCTTTTTATCCTCGTTTTTCGGTTTTTCGCTGCTGGCGTCAGCAACGATTTCGTCAATGCTCTTAGGCGCTTTACGCTCCTCCTTATGACGTTTTGTTGTCTCATTAATCTCGCGTATAATATCTGCAGTCAAGTCGTCGCCGAGGTCATCCTCCCGGGGCTTTGTCCTGCTGCGCGACTTTTTGCTCTGATTATCAATTACTTCGCCCGTCGAAGGATAGTCGTCAAGCGGAATGTCAATATTCCTGAACTGGCGTTTTTCGCGTCTTTCCTCGATATACGGGGTGGCGCGCTCAAAGACCTTCTTAACCGGCTTTGCAGTATTTCTGAAGAACTGATTAATAGTAACGCGTGACAGCAAAAGCACATCAACAAGGATAACGAGAAGGTCGACGATAATCGCAGGCGCTTTTCCGAGAGTGAGAAGAAGCCAGCCGATAAGTCCGCCGAAAAATCCGCCGTTAAACATTTCAGGCGCGTTGAAGTATGCCGACTTAACAGTTTCACCGAAGGCGGAGCCTGTCTTATTCTGCACAATATGAATAAAAGTCGAAATCATTATTACAAGAATAACGATTGAAACGACTTCATAAGTCATATTCTTATTCGGCTTTTTAACTGTAAACAAAACCGAATAAAGCAGACACAGAAGCGGAAAAGCTACTGCTCCGAACCAGCCGAATAAGCCGATAAAGAAATTATGTACCGCATTCCACACGCCTTCGCCGCTCACTACTGCGATAAAGAAGAACAGCGCGCTGAGCGCAAAAATCACAATGCTGACAATTCTTGCGGTATCTTCCCTTTTCTGTTCAAGCTGTTCCTCCGAAAGCTGTTTCGGCTCTTTTTTCTGCTTCGGTGCAGGCTGTTTTTTTGAGCCGCTTTTAGCAGAGGATTTCTTTTTAGTATTTTTTTCCATTATTTACCTGTCCTTATAAATTTTAGTTAAGAGCGAGCTGGAAAATACCGACTATGCCGATAATAAATCCTACGCCCAAATCGTATATGCCGAAATATTTTAAATAATTATTCTTGATGATAAAGCGAAGAACTTTTACGAGGATGAAAGAAGCTACAACGCTGAGAACTGCGCCGATAATACCCTCGATAACGCCGACGGACTCGCCGAGGCAGGTTTCAACAATGCCGAGGACGAGCATAACCGGAGCAGAAATCACGAGCGTATAACGAAGCGCAGGACGTCTTGAAACGCCGAGAAGAATAAGTACTGCGAATATACCGCCGATGAGTGAAAAGCCTGCAAGCGGAAGCATAAGAAGCACGATAACGCCCGTAACGATTGCGAATACTAAGTTAATGCTCTTGTCATTTCTCGAAAGTTTAAGCTGTCTTGCCGCTGCAATAACAACAGCGCCTGTAACGAGGAGGAATATTCCCTCGTCGAGAAGCGTTCCGTTGTAGCTTGTCCTGCGGAGCACGGAAAAGAGGAATCCTGCGCCGCCGCAAGGAATGAGCCAGAGAATAAGCGGACAGAAGCTTACAAGCGTATAATACATAAATCTGCGCGCAGGCTTTTTAGAGCTGCCCTTAATATTTCTGCCGAAGATATCGGCAAAGGTGCCGAAAAACTCCTTGCCCATTTTCATAAAAACGCCATAGCTCGCGGCGATAATTCCGACTGCAATTCCGATATGTATAATCCCTGTCAGCGACGAAAAAGACCCGTCTGCTTTACCTGCAAACTCGTGGAACGCCGCCGAATGCGCCGAAGCGCTAATCGGCAGAATTTCGTATATCGCCTGAAGTATTGACTGGATAATTGAATTTAAGATTGACATTACTAACTCCTCTGTAAACTACGTTATTATCAAGAAACCAACCCTTGCGGATATAGTCGTACGGATTGGTAGAGCGCGCTGTACTGTTGCAGGCAGACGCGCCGCCGTAAAAAATATCATCAAGACTGACTACTGTGTAGAGCACTTATTCTCCTCCTCAATTACGTTTTCTATAAAGCCGAGTGCGTCCGATAGACCGCCGAGTTCGTCGATAAGTCCGCAGTTTACCGCACCTTCACCGTCAAGCACCGTGCCGACGTCCATAATAAGCTCGCCCGTTTTCATCATAAGGGCGCGGAAATCATCGGCGGTAATACGCGAATTGTTCTCAACGAAATTAACTATTCTGTCCTGCATTTTTTCAAAATAGGACAGCGTCTGCGGAACGCCGAGGACAGTACCGTTCATTCTGACGGGGTGAACAGTCATCGTAGCGCTCGGAACAATAAAGCTTTTCTTACAGCTTACTGCGAGCGGAACGCCGATTGAGTGTCCGCCGCCAAGGACGAGCGAAGCTGTTGGAGTACTCATAGTTGAAAGCAGCTCTGCAATTGCAAGACCTGCTTCAACGTCGCCGCCTACTGTATTAAGAATAATCAGAAGGCCCTCAATATCCTTACTCTCCTCGATTGCTACGAGCTGAGGAATAACGTGCTCATATTTAGTTGTCTTATTCTGGCTCGGAAGAATGAAGTGGCCTTCAATCTGCCCGATTATAGTCAGGCAATGTATAAAATGGCCGCTCTTCTCAACTGTAATTGAGCCTGTTTCAAAAGCAGACGAGGATTCGCTCTGCGACTCGTCGGGCTGCTCATTATTTTTCGTTTCGTCGGACATAATAACACCTCAAGGTTATTATGCCCCAAAATACAGTATATAGTATATATTAACACTAATCTGCACAAATTTCAACATAATATTATAATTTTAATTATATTAAGAAATTAGTATTTGCATAACGATATTTATGTGTTATAATAAACTGAAAACATATTACGAGGTAATCGCTATGATTGAAAGAGTAACAAAAGACAATCTTCAAGAATATGAAGATTTTATCAAAAAGCACCCTAAGGGTCTGTTTCAGCACTCGTCAAAATGGGCTAAGGTTAAATCCGCGTGGAAATGGGAGGCTGTTATGCTCAAGGACGGCGACGAAATCAAGGGCGCTGCCGCTGTGCTCATCCGCTCTATTCCCGTAATCGGCAACTCGCTTATGTACGCGTGCCGTGGATTTGTGGCTGACGAGGACGACTTTGACACATTTGACAAGCTGTTTGAGGCTCTGCTCGAAATAGGCAAGGAATATAAGGCGTACTGCCTTAAAATCGACCCTGAAATTGTTATCGAAAATCAGGCGTACAAAGAGCACCTTATCAAGAAAGGCTTTAACGAGCTTAACCCAGGATGTATGGATTTTGAGAACGTACAGCCGCGTTTCGTTTACTGCTTCGACTACAACGGTCTTAGCGAGGACGAGCTTATGCTCACCTTCAAGAGCGACTACCGCAACCGTATAAGGAAAGCGCCGAAAAAGGGCGTTGAGGTTAAAATCTGCGGTACAGAAGCGCTCGACGACTTTGTGGCAATTATGGCTGAAACGGGAGAACGCGACGGTTTCTCAACTCGTCCGAAATGGTACTTTGAGAAAATTCTTGACTGTATGACTGACGACGCAAGGCTCTATATGGCATATTACGAGGGCAAACCGATTGCAGGAACTCTCGCAATTAAATGGGGTCAGAACGTAATGAAGTACCAGTACGGCGCTTCGTCAAACGCTCACAGAAACGTTTATCCTAACTACGCGCTCCAATGGGCTATGATTAAATGGGGTATGGAATGCGGATGCAAGGTGTACGATTTCGGCGGAATCAGCGGCGACTGTCAGAATCCCGACAATCCGCACTACGGAC
>CAMPAT010000030.1 GCA_946633275.1 uncultured Clostridia bacterium | reverse complement strand
GCAAGCTTGCGGCAGAATTCCTCATCCATGTCGCCCCATGAGAACTCATAACTGTCATCAAACTTGAAGTCTGAGTAATCGAAGAACTTGTCAGTTGCCTGCTCTGTGAGGAAGTAGAATACTGCGCGAACGATGTCGTCCTGCTTAGCAAGACCAATCTGAGTGAATACGCACTGTACGATGTTCTTGATTGTGTCATTCTTCTTAACAGCGTCGATACCGCAGATTATATCGCTGAGACCTGACGCATTCTTAATAAGAAGGTTAGATACATATCTGAGAACTGCTACGAGTGTTTCGCCCTGTCGTGACTTAACCTGGCGTGTTGTGAACTTGCCCTTGTCATTTCTTGCAGCGCTCTTAACAACCTTGATTGTGCCGTGGCTTGCAAGCTTCTTGAAGTCAATGTCGGGGATTGTGATGTTAATATCGTTCTTCTGAAGAATTGAGTTAACAAGAGGAACAACAATTACCTGGATGTTTGTCTTGGACATATCGGTAAGGTTGATAGTGAGCTTCTTCTTAATGCCGAGAAGGTCTGCAACAATCTTGCCGAGGTCCTTATCGAATACAAGCTTGATGAACTTGTCGATATTAAGTCCGTTCTTGCTGAGTACGCCGAGTACGCCGTTCTTGCTCGTAATCGGGGAGAGGAGATTTCCTACTGCCTGAGCAACGCCGTTGCTGTCGATGAAGTATGCAACGTTCGGGAGAATCTTTGTTACTGTGTCGAACGGAGCGTCTGTGATGTCGCCTACAAGACCGATTACAGGAGTGAGGATGTCTATGAGAAGATTATCCTTAGCCTTCTTGTAATCCTTCTTGTACTGCTTGTAGGTCTTAACACCCTTGCACATAAATGCTTCGAGAATCGGGATAACAGCGTTTTCGTAACCGTTAGTGCCGAGGCTCAGAGTCTTATTATCTGCCTTAAGTGCGTTTGTAAGTTCTGTAGCTATCTTAACAAGGTCAACCTTGATAATGCTTCTCGGATTACCCTTGTTCTCGTAGTTCTTAACCTTAGACCTTACGCCGAGGGTGAGGATACCGTTCTTGAGCGTGTAATCGAGAGTGCCTGCATAGTCGCCGCTGCCAACGTTTGTCTTACCGCTGAGGTTGAGAGATTTAGCAGCTTTGATGAGGTCGAGCTTGTCGCCGAGATTTCCTTCTGCGAGGAATACAGCGAGGATATCGTTAAACGGACGAAGCACAGCGGAGATACCGTTGATGAAGCCCTTTTCAGCCTTTGCGCTTCCGTCCTTGAAGCCCCAGTTAAGCGTGCTTACTTTATCCCAGCTCTTTGCTTTTCTGAGCTTCTTGGCTGCGCTTGTGTAAGTCTTGCCGTAGCTCTTATCGGTGAGATAATTTGCGATACCCTGAGGCGTCATATCCATGCCGAGAGCCTGGAAGATTGTACCTGCGGTGCCCGTGCTGAGTGCGCCGTAAATTCCCTTTGCAGCCTTTGTGAGAAGGTCGTTTGTGTAAAGCTTGTCGTTAACGAGTGCGCTCAGACCTTCAATGTCTGTAACTCCGAGACCGTTAAGGAGCGGGAATACGTTAGCTACGAGGTCGTCAAGCTGGCCGACAGCCTTAGTTGCGTCTGAAGCGAGAATGCCCTGAGGATATACAAATGTATTTGTAATCTTGCCTGCGTATTCGCGGAAGGTCCAGAAGATTTCCGTCGGGCTCTGTACGTTAGCGATTATCTGATTAAGGATGTTGAGAATCTGTACTGCGCTGAGCTGCTTGAGCATCTTTGTGAGACCGGGTGACATACTGTCTACGAGACCCGAGATGAGCTCAGAGTTAAGTACTGTATCTACAGCGTAAGCGTAAACGAGGAGGAGTACCTCTGAAGGTGACTTAGCTGTTGCGAGCTTCTTCCAGTTGATTGAAGGAAGCGTTACGTAATCCTTAAGCTGATGTGAACCAATCTTAATTGAGTTGATGAGTGAAACAACAATGTCCTTAGTCGGCATTGATGAAGCGCCGCCCTCGCCGAATATCTTCTTAAGAATATCCTGGCCGAGCTTTAACGCAAGCTCAGGAAGCTTAGCCGCAAGAGTTGGCGACAGTTTGCTTGTCGATCCGAGGAATACTGAAGCGTTTACTACAAGATTCATAATCGGAGCTAATGCGCCGTAACCGAGCTTAACTACTGTTTCGTCGTCGAGTAAGCCTGCAACGCCCTTAACAAGATTGAGAAGGAATGAAGCAGGAGCGTCGTAAATCTGGCTGAGAATATTTGATACAGGAGTAATGATACCCTTGATGAGCTGCTGCGAAGCAGTAGCGTTATTGAATTCTTCAGGAGCCATAACGCCTGTAGCGCCTGTAGCATTTGCAATGCTTGTTAACAGCGGATTTACAAGAGCGCTGTAATAGTTAGTAGTACGGCTGCTGTCGGTGTAGCTCTTTGTGAGGAGAGTACCGATGATAGCAGCAACGCCGCTGAGCGAATCGCCGAGACCGTCGTAGAAGGCTTCCTTATTACTCTTACCTGAGAAGGAATCCTTGAACTTGAGATAGTCCTTGGTGTAAGAACCTGTGCTCCAGTTTGCTTCTGCGATTTCTACCTTGAACGAGTTCCAGTTGAGCTTACGGTCCTTAGCGGAGTTATCCATAAGAACTTCTCTCGTCTTTTCGTACTTATCGCCTTCAAGACGAACTGCAACTGCGTCAGGGGAGATAATGCCGTAAACTGCGTCTGCAAGAAGCATATTAGCATCATTATCTTTAAATGCACCACTCTTTGAGTTATAGAACAGGTAGTCAATGATGTTTTCAAGAAGCGAGTAAGTCTGGATAACGAGATTTGAAAGGTTTTCAGGAGTGTAAACCTTGCTCTCATCAACCTTGCCGTTCTTCGGCTGAGTACCAATCTTGCCTTCTGTGCTCTTGGTACCGTGGCTTTCGCCCGTGATGTAATATAAGTAATTATTAAACAGCTTTGCGATGTCGTCGACATTCTTTGCGCCGAGGTATGCTGTTGCAACCGTTGCAACGCCTGAAAGAAGACCGTCGTTGCTGTTAATAGTGAATCCGTTAACTGTTGTATTGTTAAGGAGAGATGAAAGTAATGTGTCGAGTACGTTTACGAGCTTGTCTGCAGCTTTAAGATTTTCTTCGGAGAGAAGCTTGTCGTAATCCGTACCTGCAGCCGACTTATTAACTTTCGAAGAGTTTTCAAGCTTAGCGTAGCTGCGCTTGAATGCTGACATTACGTTGTAGTTAGCAGGATGTTTAGTATCTTCGTCTGTGAGGTCCTTAATTAACGGGAGAATACCGTGTACGCTGTTACCCTTCGGGAAGATGATGTTAGCGAGAAGGAATAATCCGCTTGCATTTTTGAAACCTACGAAGTTTGTTGTTTCCTGCTCTGAGAGTGTGAAGGAAGCCTCGTCTTCTCTCTTGAGCTGGAAGAGACCGTCGAGAACGTCTGTGATAAGGCTCTTCTCGCCGAGTCCGCCGAGAGCGTCGTTAAGGAGACCCTGTACAATCGGGAATGCCGCAGTAATCTTGTTATTTTCATCCTTGATTGTATCGTTGAGGATATCGAGTAAGCCGTTAACCCAGTTTCCAATGAGGATGTTAACGAACTCTTCAAGAACCTGTGGGCCTGTGCCGTTTGCAGCAAGGTCTTTAAAGGTTTTAAGCGTTTCGTTAACCTTCTGAGTCTTGCCGGCTTTGTCAACAGTACCGATTTTACCTGCGTATAAGTAAGTCCAATTTGAATCAACGTTGTACTTCTCGATGTACTTATTGCCGATAATATCGAGAAGCTCGGGAAGTGCAACGAAAACGTTATTAAGACCGTTCTGAGTCGGAGAACCTTCGCTGTCGTATCTCGTATCGTTTCTGTGCTGTGCGAGATAATCCTTAACTGCGTCGTAAGCGAATGTAGCGATTTCGATAACAGCCTCTTCAACAACATCTGCAAGGTATGCGTTATCGCCCTGGAATTTCTTGTTCTGAGCAAGAATGTCAGAGAGAGCGAGAAGCGAGAAACCGCCGATTGCCTTATCGGCAACATAGATGTTGGTAAATCTCGGGATGTTTGTATCATAAGGCGCGGTGTAGAAACCTACCTCTGCAACAGCAGCCGCTCTTTCCTCGTCAGTCTTAGCTGTGAGCCAGCCGAGAATTGAAGGAAGCGCCTTGTTGAGGTCGATTGTGAGAGCGCCGAGACCGATATCCGTATTGCCTGCTTCCTGAGTCATGCCTGCGAGAATGCCGTCGCCGGTACAAAGCAGCTTGTAAAGTACGCCGTTGTACTTGTCCTTGAGTTCAGGCTTAGTCGGGTCGTCTGACGGCTTGTTGAAAAGAAGCGGAACGAGAAGCTCGTCAAGAACTATCGTGAGAGTCGGAAGAAGAACGAAGATTTCCTCAACCGGGTTCTCATAAAGCTTCTTCCATACGTCCTTAAGAGTTGTATACGGGTCAATGCCTGTTTCAAGAAGACCGTTGATAATCGGAACAACGAATCCGCCTGCCTCTGAATTCGGGTCAAGGAACTCAGCGAGCTTAGCATTGAGCATTGTGTTAACAACGTCAACAATAAGACTGTCGTCAATCTTGAAATCTTCATATTTGTATTTGCCGTCAATGAAAGGCTGAACACAAGTTATGAAGTTGCCGAAATCCTCAGTATAAAGACCGGGTTCAACAATATCTCTCTGACCGTTAGCCTTATCCTTAAGCTTGTCACCAAACTTGTTGATGAGAGCCTCGGAAGACATAACCGCGTTAAGTCTGTCAATAATGCCGAGAGCGTTTCCGTCCTTGCCGTTCTTGAAGAGATATACGCTGTTATAGTCGTTATCATGGAGAACGTAAGCTTTTGCAGCACCGGGATCGCTGATGCAAAGCTCGAAGAATCCGGAAATGAGGTTTGAAGACTGAGAGTCGTTTATGTAACCGAGTAAGTATTTTGTCGCGTCTTCTGAGAACGGAGACTCGGTTGTAAGATAGTTAACTATAGCGTCCTTGTCGTAACCTGTAAGATGAAGGTCATCCTTAAGGTGAGAGCAGAATGTGCTGAACTGCTCGTCCGTAATCTTAGTATCGTTAACTGCCTTCTTGACAGCCTCAAGGTCGCCGAATGCGCCTGTGTAAACCATAAAGCCGAGGCACATTTCATCATAATAAGGCGAATTTGCCGAATAAGAGTAATCGCCCGTCGGGAAGAGAGCGTTCTTAATCTGCTGAATGGTGAAGGTGCTGTAATTATCCCATGTTAAGGTGGTGCCGTCAATTTTGATTTCAGCGCCGCCCATAAGAGCTGTACCGAGGAATCTCGACATAGTAAGAATAAGAATACCGTCGTCCATCATCATATAGTAGATGAGGTCAGCAGCGCTTTCAACTCTCTCAGGTGAACCGAGAGCAGCAAACATTTCATTAATGTAATCAATAAGGAACTGAATATCGTCTTTTTCAGGGTCAACCTTGCCGTCTACTACAACTTTGCCGTCCTTCATTTCCGGCTTGTCGCAGTCGCCGAAACGTACGCCGTTGATGGTGATGTTTCTGAGACCTTCCTTTGACGGATCTGTGATTGCATTGATGTACTCACCGTACTTAGCCATGAGTGCGGTACCTTCTGCAGCTGAATCCATCTTAGCACCGTACTTGACAAGCGCAGCGTTGTACTTGCCGAGAAGCGCTTCAAGCTTGGGGAAGTTCTTGGTAGCGTATTTTTCGAGGTCTGTTTTAGCATCCTCCATGCTGTCCTTCTTATTAGCTTTACAGATATCGTAAACTGTGAAGAAGCTTACAGCTCCGGGGGTTTCATCGTCGAGGTACGAATAATAGTAGTCGTACAGCTGCGGTGAATTGTTATAGCCGGGAATAGCCTGAGATTTATCAGCAGAATCTCCGAGTACGCCCATGAGAACAGGCGACATATCACCTACGAAAGATTTGAGTGACTTAACGTTTGCGAAATCAACGCCTGTCATCTCAGAAATTGTTTTACCCTGAATTTTAATGTTACCTACGGCATTAAAAATCTGAGGGGTAAATTGGTCTACGAGCAGATTGAGCGCATCGAAAGCTGCTTCTGAATCTGCCTGGCCATTCCAATAGTCGTTATTAGAGTCAGTTTTATTATTGTCTGCTGCAAAGGCTGTAAAACCGACACTACACGATGTAATGACCATTACTAAAGCCAGGAAAAGGCTCAGTAATTTTTTGCTCGTTTTCATAATCATCTCTCCTTTTCTGAATGATTTGCGGCTGAAAAGCCGCTTATGAGAACGCAGGGCGGACTTTGGATTTTGCCCTGCGACAAGCAAACTCAATTATATATATAACAGATAAAAAAGTATAAGTCAATATAAAATTTAAAAATAATTCACAGTTTATTAACCATATTTACCAATTTCGACCGAAAAGCCGGCATAAATGCATTACAAAAACGAACAAGTGTAAAGTTCATAGTGGCACGAAAAGCAAGCCGAATTCATAAAATGAAAAGTCGCCCTGCTTTACCTCAAATCAATATGTCGTTTGTGCCCGAAAACGGGGCACAAAATGGTGTTGTGTAAAGTGAAAATACTTGTCGAAAAACATCTGTGTAAAGTTATTAACTTCACATACAAATACATAAAAGTGTAAAACCGAAATTTGAATAAATGTAAAATAACTATGAACAAACTGTTAATATTCTGATTGAATCATACTATATTTGTCGGCAGTTGTCAAGAGGTTTGTTAACAAAATATTCACATTTTTAGACATCGGTATATAATATGTTATAATTTCGTAATTTCTTATTGACTTTATAAATTAAAAGTGTTTTAATATATTTGCGTGATATGCGATTTTTAATGGGGCAATAGCCCATGGCACAGGTTTAATACCTTCAGTCTGCTGCAACTTTTGCAGCGAGGTCAGAGATTGCGACGTCCTGCTATTTAAAACTCGCGTTATTCGTAATATTTAATACGGAGGAAAATTTAAATTGGAATCAAAAAAATCTAAAGTATTTACTAAAAAACTGATTGCTTTGTTCCTTTCTGCTTTGATGGCGATTTCCTGCTTTACAGGTGCTTTCACAGCTTACGCAAGAGGCAAGGATTACCATGACTCAAACCTTGCATATAACTTCCTTGCATGGGCTGAGACAACTGACGAGCAGACTGCTGAGGCTCTTCTTGACTGGGCAGATGCTAACCTCTCCTGGACAATGAAAAACCTCGTTGGCTTTGATGAATATCACTTCAGCCAGAACGTCGTTGTTGCTACCATCAAGATTGATGCGTATATGGACAGCGTTGACGGTCTCATCTATACCATTGAGCAGGCTGATGACCTTCTCGACTCATACGGCGGACTTATCGGCGGTGACGTAAAGAACATTAACCTTGATGGCGTTGCAGACCTCGCTAACAGTTATTCAACGAGCGCAAGCGATGTTGTATCAAAGTGCGGCAGAAGCTATCGTGCTAAGTACACTGCTAAGGAAATTCTTGTTGCAGTAGCAAAGCTCCTTTACCAGAACACTAATGAGACAGATGGTCACAACGTATTACGTAACCTTATTCTTGGTGACTTCAACCTTGGTACAATTCTCGGCGGAGTTATCAAGGGTATTGCAGGCAGCGATGATATCTTTGATATCCTCAAGGATACCCTCGGAATGTGGGACAACTATCAGAACGACCTTGTTTATAACGTTGTTGCTAACCTTAT